>CAYHNM010000020.1:0-12496 GCA_964357985.1 uncultured Nitrospira sp.
CGCCATTATCCACTCCCCTACTTCATCCCTTACCTTGTTGTAGGAGGACTGGAGGCTCGCCACTGCGCGCATTGACCGAGCACATTCTGATCGTGCGCGGACAGCGAGCAAGAGAGCCTCCGGTCTCCTACAACATTCCCGCCATTCGCTTCGCTGACTCCACCGTATTCGCAAGCAACATGGCGATCGTCATAGGGCCAACGCCACCAGGCACGGGGCTGATCCAGCCTGCCTTTTGGCTCACCGATTCAAAATCGACATCGCCGCAGAGTTTTCCGTCCGTCCACCGATTGGTACCGACATCAATGACGACCGCGCCTTCTTTCACCATGTCGGCCGTTACAAATTTGGCTTTCCCGATCGCGACCAGCAAGAGGTCCGCCTCACGGCAGACTGCGGGCAAATCCTTGGTCTTGGAATGACAGATCGTCACGGTCGCGTTGCGCTGCAACAGCATGAGCGCCAACGGCTTTCCCACAATATTGCTGCGGCCCAGGACCACCGCGCGCTTGCCTTCAATGCCGACCCCGGTAGACTCGATCATCTTGATGACGCCCTTCGGAGTGCAGGCTTCAAAGACCGGATTCCCTTCGACCAGTCGACCGAAATTATAGGGATGGAACCCGTCGGCATCCTTGTCCGGCGACACCGCCTCAAGCACGATACGACTCTCGATATGCTTGGGAAGCGGGAGCTGAACTAAAATTCCGTGAATCTTGGAATCTGCGTTCATCTTTTCAATCAAGGACAACAATTCTGCTTGCGTCGTACTGGCAGGTAACTTGTGGTCGTCGATATAGATGCCTGCCGCCTCGCAGGCTTTCTGCTTGCTCTTCACATACTGATGGGACGCAGGATCGTCACCCACTAGAATCGTGGCGAGACCCGGCTTGATCCCGGTCTTTGCCAAGACCGCCGCTGATTCAATTGCCAGCCGGTCGCGAACTTGCTGCGCCAATGCCTTCCCGTCGATGAGTCGTGCTCCCACAATTCCCTCCCTGAATTCAAGCGGTTGGCCTTCAAAACCGTAGGCACCTTAGCAGGGCATTTTTCATCAAGTCAACGCCCGAGAAGCAAGTACGGGGAGGGGAAAGGCACAAAGCCCGTGATCTGAACCAGGTCCGAACCGCCTCACACCTGATGCGTCACTCCTCCCCAGCCGTTCCTTGACAGTCTCTTCGCCCGTTCGCTACGATGCATGCCTGTCTTCACACTGATTAATCAAGCTTGAACATCCCATCATCCACCTACAATTTTCGCGACACCTTCTTGAGGGCGGCACTTGTCTGTTGTGCGCTCGCAGGTTCGTCAGGTCTCCTCCACGCGGCCCAGATTACCGGATTGGAAGGGCCGAACAGCTTTGTCGGCGACCAACAGGGCAAAGAATTCTTCATCTCCAATGTGAATGGGGAACCGGACGCACGCGATAATAACGGGTTCATCACCAAAGTAGATGCCGAAGGGAAAGTCCTCAACCTCAAGTTCATCCAAGGTGGCATCGTCGATGTCATGCTGCACGCCCCCAAAGGCCTGGCGGTCGTCGATCAGACCCTCTATGTGGCCGATCTCGACCAGCTGAAGGGCTTTGACAAGGCGACAGGAAAATCCCTCGTAGCAGTCAGTTTCCCTCCCCTCCCCTCGAAGGGCGTCGTCTCCCTCACCGATGTCACGGCAGGACCGAATGGCTTGCTCTACGTGTCCGATCAATCCAACAACACGATCTACCGCATCGAACAAGCGGCCGGTCATCGCGTGAGCCTGCTGATTCACGACGACCGCCTTGCGGGTCCGTCCGGCATCGCCGTCCATCCACGCACCGGCCATCTCATCGCCGTGAGTTGGGAAAAGGGCAAGATTTTTGACATCACACCGGAAGGCCAGCTCTCCGAGCTGGAGTCAAATGGATTTTTCACCGGCCGTTTTCAAAACCTGAGCGGGGTCGATTTCGACCGGTGGGGCAACATGTACGTCTCGGATTTTTCCAGAGGGAAAATCTGGCGCATGACCCGGGACCAACGCTTCCAGGTGATTGCCGAGTATCTCCTCTCGCCGGCCGATATCAGCATTAACCGCGCCAACAATTTGATTCTCGTGCCCTATCACTATGCCCACGCAGCGGAGATCAACGGACTGGAAGCTCCCTCGGATGGCAAAAGCCGGGATAACCGGCGAACCCTCGCTGACTACGGGTTTGGAGCAGCGGGCCCCCCGCAGCCCGCAAAGGAAGGAGCCGCAGCCAAATGAGCCAATGCGCCTACTGCAAACAACGCAAAGGCAAGCGCGTATGCCCAGGCCTAAGCGGACTCATCTGCAGCCAGTGTTGCGGGGAGCATCGCCTCGTGCGCGTGACCTGCCCCAGTGACTGCGTCTATCTCGACAGCGGCAGCGACTATCAGCAAAAACGGCTCGGCGAGCAATTCATGCCGTTGCGACGGGAATTCTATCGGGATCTCGGCGAATTCGGCGGACAGCAGGCCATCTCCCTCTTCAACCTCATCGAAGTGATTACGGTGAGCTTCTTCCAGGGACGGCGTGACGGGCAGGATGCGGAGGTCGTCGCCGCAATTCAAGGACTGCGCCGCACGCTCAGCCCTCTGCATGTGCCATCGGCTCCCATGCCCGTCTTTGCCGAACATCTGATGAAAGAATATGACGCGTTTAAGAAACAAAACCCCAAGCAGATTGCCGACTCATCCAACGCGCCGGAAATCCTCGATCGAGCCATCAAGTTCGTGTCGGAATTTTCCGGGAAAGATTTTCAATCACGCCGCTTTCTCGGAGGGCTGATCGGGTATGTCACGGCCTATCATCCCGAGATTGCCGCGAACTTACAGAAGAAACATGAACCGGGCCACATCGTGCTGCCCGGCCAATCGTTCATGCCCCCGCCGGCCGCCGAGTCTCATGTGCACGGGCCTGAATGCCAGCATCACCAGCACTGAGCCCTTACCCTACCGCTTGACCGGGGGCTTCATCGCAGCCGATCGATGACTGCAATGTGCGCTCAATAAATCCTGCAAGTTGGAAGTCCGATCCGTTCGAGATTGACTGGATCTCCACGCCGAACTCATTCCCTCGGTCCCACCGCACTATCGCTTGATCGATATCGATTGGTACCGAGACGCCTGGCAGCCACACACGAATCATCACAGGCATATGCAGAGACAGCGCATCCTTCCCCTGCCGCTTGACTCGAAACCCGCTCAACGAAAGGTCACGCACCATGCAGCGATGGATGGCGCTGGACGTCAGAATACAGGCATGGCACTCGCGCTCGACTCGCCGGTACATGCGACGTGTTGATGGGTTTCTCACGGAATTCCTCCTCGGCAGACACCCTCTCGGTTTCGATAGGGTGAGAATACCTTGGAGTCTCCCCCGGGGAAATCCCACAAAAGCCCCCCACCAAAGGTAGGGGATTAGACCGCTTCAAGGGCTTTTCAAGATTGTGCGGGGTCGGCAATCCATGAGGTGACGCATGGTCCAGATTAGGCGCAAGCCTCAGCGCCAGGCGGAAAAGAACGAGCCCTTCCCGCATGAAACGGAAAGGGCCCTCTCGATTCATCCAATGAGATTGGACGAGACTCTCTCTACTCGACGATCGTGACCGTCATCTCAATCCGGTCGTTAGGCAGGTCACGATCATTTCTCGGCAAGCTCACAATCTTATCGGCCACGCCGATCCCTTTGGTGACTTCACCGAAGACGGTGTACTTGCGATCGAGAAACCGCGAGTCTTCGACCACGATGAAAAACTGCGATCCCGCCGTATCCGGATCATTCGCCCGCGCCATCGATACAATGCCACGCTTGTGGGGAGTATCACTGAATTCCGCCTTGACCGTGTACCCGGGACCGCCCTGCCCATAGGAATCCTTCTTGAGCGAGTCCTTGGTATTGGGATCGCCGCCTTGGATCATGAACCCCGGAATCACCCGATGAAAGATCGTGCCGTTATAGAACCCGTCCTTGGCCAGCTTGATAAAATTCTCCACGTGTTTGGGGGCCAGGTCGGGAAACAATTTCAGCTCAATCTCGCCGAATTTCGTTTTGATGATCGCCCGTGGCCCCTTGGGTGCCTCGACCTTGGGAGCCGGCGCTTTATCCGCGGCATCACTGACGCCAGTCCCGAACAAGAATGGAATACACACCGCCAACACGGCACATCCGGTCAACCAGCTCAATCTTCTCTGCATCATCGTCCTCCCTTTACCGTGGGACCTTTGTACTGACTATAGCGACCATCGCGTCTGGCTTCAAGACTCGATCTGATCAAGCGCACATCGAGCCGCCATCTGTTCCGCTTCTTTCTTGCTCAAGCCCTGTCCGGTCCCTGCCACACGCTCGTTGACCCGTACTTCAACCTCGAAATGCTTCAGATGATCCGGCCCGGACTCACGCACCGTCACATACTGCGGTAGCTGATCGTATCGTTTCTGACACCACTCCTGAAGCCTGGTCTTATAATCTTCTTCTCCCGGCGTGGATTGATGGGCTTCGGCCTGGCGCAGTTCTTCCTGCATCACGCCCAAAGTAAAGATCCGGCTCGCCTCCAATCCCCCATCGAGGTACACAGCGGCTATCACCGCTTCCAAGGCATCGGCCAACAGAGAATTCTTTTCTCGCCCCTGCGAGAGTTCCTCTCCACGCCCCAGTCGCAACAGCGCGCCGAGATTCATCCGGCGAGCCGCCTGAGCCAGGGAGAATTCGCTGACGAGGCCTGCTTTCAGCTTAGACAGAGACCCTTCGCTTAACTGTGTATACAGCTGAGCCAGGTGGTCGCTGATGATCAGAGAGAGCACCGCATCACCGAGAAACTCCAACCGCTCGTTATGGGTTCGCGTCGCCCCCTTCCGCTCATTGACGTGAGACTTATGCGTCAACGCTTCCGCGAGCACACTGGGATTCTTGAACCGATAATGGGGTACGGATGGAACTGGATCGGCTGGAGAAGCCGGTGTCATAGGCGCAACCGCGCTAGACCTCTAGGCGCCTGAAAATCAGACAGGCATTCACCCCGCCGAACCCGAATGAGTTCGAAAGCGCCGTCTTGATCGGCACAGCCCTGGCTTTGTTCGGCACGTAATCGAGATCGCATGCGGGGTCGGGGTTTTCCAAATTGATCGTGGGGGGCAACAGGCCGTGATGGAGGGCCAGAATACTGAAGACGGCTTCGATGCCGCCGGCTGCGCCGAGCAAATGTCCCGTCATCGACTTCGTCGAACTGACGGGGATCTTATAGGCCTGCTGGCCGAAGACATGCTTGATCGCGCGGGTCTCAATAGCATCGGCCATCGTGGATGTCCCGTGCGCATTGATATAGCCGATCTGATCCTTGGCGATCCCGGCATCTTTCAACGCCAGCTCCATGCAACGCACCGCACCTTCGCCTTCTTCCGGCGGCGCGGTAATGTGGTAGGCATCGCTGTTCATGCCGTACCCGATTACCTCCGCGTAGATCCGGACGCCGCGGCGCCGCGCATGCTCAAGTTCTTCCAAGACAACGACACCGGCGCCTTCGCCCAGCACAAATCCGTCCCGGTCCTTGTCGAACGGCCGGCTGGCTCTGGTCGGTTCATCGTTGCGAAACGAGAGCGCTTTCGCTGCGGCAAACCCTGCCACACCCAGCGGCGTGATCGCCGCCTCCGCACCACCGGCTACCATGACATCGGCATCACCGTGCTGAATCAGGCGGAAGGCATCGCCGATACAGTGGTTCCCTGTGGCACAGGCGGTTACCGCGCAGGAATTCGGTCCCTTGGCACCGATGCGAATCGCCACCTGGCCCGAGGCCAGATTGATGATGGTCATGGGAATGAAGAACGGCGACACACGACCGGGACCTTTTTCCTTGAGCACGTCGTGATAATGCTCGATCGCGCCCAGACCGCCGATGCCGGACCCGATGTACACGCCGACTTTCGTAGCTTCTTCCGGAGCCACCTTCAATCCTGCGTCATCCACGGCCAATTGGGCGGCGCCCACGGCATAGTGGATGAACGTATCCATCTTTTTAATTTCTTTTTTTTCGATGAATTGGCCCGGATCGAAATCGCGCACTTCGCCGGCGATCTGGGCGTCATAGGCAGCCGGATCGAACTTGGTGATTCGCCCGATGCCGGATTGCCCGGCACAGAGCGCGGCCCAGGTCTTGTCCACCCCGGTCCCGAGAGGTGTGACCAGTCCTAAACCTGTCACGACAATGCGCCGCATCGATCGCTCAGCCATACGTACCGCTTATGACTTTTCCTTGATGTAATCCAACGCTTTTCCGACCGTGAGGATTTTTTCGGCATCCTCGTCGGGAATCTCGATTTCGAATTCTTCTTCAAGCGCCATCACCAACTCGACGGTGTCGAGTGAGTCGGCTCCTAAGTCCTCGACGAAGGAGGCTTCGGGAACCACTTCATCTTCCTCAACGCCGAGCTGCTCGGCAATAATCTTTTTCACGCGCTCATCAACAGTTGCCATCGATCTGCCTACCTCCTTCCCCAACGTGACTGACCCTGTGCGGCAACATGGGGATATGCTGCCGCTGGTTGTTCCCAGACCTTGGGGACCATCTATACCATTAACATGCCGCCATTCACATGCAAAACATGACCGGTAATATACGCCGCCTCATCTGAAACAAGAAAGCGTACCGCCGCTGCGATGTCGGCCGGCGTACCCAACCGACCCAACGGAATCTGCTTCTGCAATGTTTCCTTCACGTCGTCCGGCAAGCCATGCGTCATCGCCGTGTCGATGAACCCCGGCGCCACCGCATTGACCGTCACGTTGCGCGTCGCATATTCGCGTCCGACCGTCTTGGTGAAGCCGATCACAGCCGCTTTCGACGCGGCGTAGTTCGCCTGGCCGGCATTGCCCATCACACCCACGATCGAGGCAATGTTCACAATGCGACCATACCGCTGCTTGGTCATCGGCTGCAAGACTGCCTTGGTGCAATTGAACGTGCCGTTTAGGTTAACCTGCAGCACCAGATTCCAATCTTCTTCTTTCATGCGGAGCAGCAACCCGTCGCGCGTAATCCCGGCATTGTTGACCAGAATGTCGATCTTGCCCCACGCCTTCATGACCTGCTCGGCCATGGCCTTGGTATCATTGGCATCCGCCACATTCACTTTGACGTTGAGCACTTTCCGACCCAACGCCTCGATCGCCTTGACCGTCTCTTGCGACCGGCTAGGATCCAGATCCGCGACGACGATATCGGCCCCCGCTTGCGCCAACGTTTCCGCAATCGCCCGACCAATACCCTGTGCTGCCCCGGTTACTATCGCCACTCGTCCTTGCAATGACATGCCGATTTCCTTGTTAAACGTGACGTATCAGGCCGGATGCGCGGCGCCGAGCGCCTGCAGCGTCGCATCCAACGATTTCGGATCATGAACGTTCAATAATTTCGCATCCGGAAGAATGCGCTTGATCAGGCCTGTCAACACCGTTCCAGGCCCCACTTCAATAAATGTCGTCACACCCATCTTCGCCATCGCCTGCACCGAGTCTTCCCACAATACCGATGACGGCAGTTGGCGAACCAGCGAGGGCTGAATCTCGGCGGCCCGGCTGATGGGCTTGGCTTCGGCATTGTTAATCAGCGGCGTCGCCAAGTCGATCCATTGCACCGCGGCAAGATCTTTCGCCAGACGGTCGGCGGCGATCTGCATCAACGGAGTGTGGACCGGTACGCTGACAGGCAACGGGATTGCTTTTTTGCAGCCCTTGCCTTTGGCCAGTTCAATCGCTCGTTCAACGGCGGCTTTTTCGCCGGCAATGACCACCTGCCCGGGAGAATTGAAATTAGCCGCTGCGACTACGCCGACCGAGGAGGCTTCACGACAGACCTCGCGCACCACATCCGGCGTCAATCCGAGCAGCGCCGCCACCTGGCCGGTGCCAGGCGGCACCGCTTCAGACATATACCGCCCACGCTTCTGCACGAGCCCGACGGCATCTCGAAATGACACACCACCCGCAGCCACCAGCGCCGAATATTCACCCAGACTGTGCCCGGCCACCGCCACCGGCTTCAGACCCACCGAATCCAATGTCTTGAACGCCGCGATGCTGCTCACCAACAAGGCCGGTTGCGTGTTCTCCGTAAGATTCAACCGTTCAGCCGGCCCTTCGAAGCAGAGCGCCGCACTGTCATAGCCGAGGACGGACGACGCCTCGTCATAGACCTGCTTCAGTCTAGGATGGGCTTCACAAAGCGCTTTGCCCATGCCGACCGACTGCGACCCCTGCCCAGGGAACACCAATCCAATGCCTGAATTCATGGGCGTAGATATCTTAGAAATGACGTGGAATGTCAACGGGAAAAGTTGTGCAGGACTGCTGCGCGTCGGCTCACTGCCATTACCACCGGATCAACGCCGAGGCCCAGGTCAGCCCGGCCCCAAATGCGCCTAACATGACGAGCGATCCATCTCGGATCCGCCCTGCTCGAACCGCTTCATCCAGGGCGATCGGAATCGACGCGGCTGATGTATTCCCATAGTGCTCAAGATTCAACATCACCTTCTCAAGCGGAAGACCGAGTCGTTCCATCACCGCCTTGAGAATCCGCATATTGGCCTGATGCGGCACGTAGAGATCCAGATCTTCGACCTGCAGATGGTTCGCTGACAGCGTCTCCCGCGCAATCTCTTCCAGCGTCCGCACGGCAACCTTGAAGGTCTCATTCCCCTTCATCTTAATGAAGTGGGTCCGCTCGGCTACCACCTGCTCAGAGAGTGGCGTGCGCGACCCGCCTGCCGGCACGGTGATCAACTCACAGAGACTCCCGTCCGACCGCAAATGCGTTGAGAGAATCCCCCGTTCGCCGTCGCTCGCGCTGACCACTGCGGCCCCCGCCCCATCACCAAACAGGATACAGGTATTCCGGTCGCTCCAATCGGTAATCGCCGACATCACCTCGGATCCGATCACTAACACATGCCGCATCCCGGTTCGCACATAGGCATCCGCCACCGACAAGGCGTAGACAAATCCACAACAGGCCGCCGACAGATCGCAGGCCGCTGCCTTTGTCGCACCCAGTTGATGCTGCACCAGGCAGGCAGTCGCCGGCAAAGGGTAGTCGCCGGTACAGGTGGCGACCAGGATCAAATCGAGATCGGCTGCCGCAAGACCGGCAGCCGCCAGCGCACGCCTCCCGGCCTGAACCGCGAGATCCGAGCAGGCTTCCCCGGATGCCGCAATATGGCGCTCGCGGATTCCTGTCCGTTCGCGAATCCAGTCATCGGACGTCGCCACCATACGTTCAAGCTCCGTATTGGTCATGACCCGAGACGGGGTGTACGATCCAGTTCCCGCGATACGGGATTTCATGCCGAGGGCTCCGCAGGCGATGGACTGGCAATGCTCTCTTCGATATCCCGCTGAATCAGTTCGTGCACGCGCCCTTCAGCCATCCCTTTGGCCCGACGGATGGCATTCTTGATGGCTTTCGCCGAGGAGCGGCCGTGACAAATGATGGTGATCCCGTTGACTCCGAGCAACGGGGCACCCCCAAACTCGGCATAATCGATCTTGCGTTTCAGATTCAGAAGCGGAGCCGCGATCAGCGGATACGCCAGTCGGCCCAGCCACGAACTGGAAATTTCTTTGATCAGGAGCTTCTTGATGGTCTCAGCCACGCCTTCGGAAATCTTCAGCGCGACATTCCCGATAAACCCGTCGCAGACGACGACGTCGGCCGTTCCGCTATAGACCTCACGCCCCTCGACATTGCCGATAAAGTTCAGCGAACTGGCCTTCAATAGCTTGAAGGCTTCTTTGGTGACTTCGTTGCCCTTACTGTCTTCCTCGCCGATACTCAGGAGTCCAACGCGCGGATTCGGTTTGCGAAACAGGTGCTTCCCGTATTCGTTCCCCATCAGGGCAAATTGTTCGAGATGTTTCGCCGAGCAGTCGACATTGGCGCCGACGTCCAGCATGATGGCCTCGCCCGTCAGTGTCGGCAAACTAGTGGCGATAGCAGGTCGCTCGACACCTTTCGTCAATCCCAATACAAAGAATGACGACACCATGCTCGCCCCGGTGTTGCCCGGACTGACCACGGCGCTGGCCTCTCCGTGTTTGACCAACTCCGTAGCGATCCAGATCGACGAATCCCGTTTTTTGCGCGCCACGGCCGCCGGAGATTCATGCATTTCGACGACCTGCGGGGCGTGCCGAATGGATATGCGAAGATCGGTTGCACCGAGACGACCGCACTCGCGCGTCAACACCACCTCGTCGCCGACGAGAATGACCTCGACATCGAGTTCTTTGGCCGCCTGCATGGCGCCCTCGATACAGGGTGCGGGACCATGGTCCCCCCCCATCGCATCAAGTGCGATCTTCATGCGGAATCATGTACTCGAGATTGGAATAGGTGACTGAACACGCGTGGCACCCGTGATTGCCCCCGATGTGCCGAGAGCTTAGCGCAGACGCACGAAATGCACAACCGAGGCGAAAATGGCCGAGGCCGGCAGGCCTCGGCGCGTCGGTGCTCGCGGTCCGGCTAGGACTCTTCGACCTGAATGACCGCCTTACCCTTGTACGTTCCGCAGTTCAAACACGTGTAGTGCGGCAGCTTCAGCTCGTGACACTGCGGACATACGGACATCCCCGGAGGGGTCATCCGCAGTTTTTGTGTGCGCCGCTTGTCGCGGCGTGCACGAGAATGTTTATGTTTCGGATTAGGCATGGCAACTCCTTCCCACGTTCAAGACCGCCGGGAGATCAGCCCCCCGACGTCACTTCTGTTCAGTCTTCAAACTCTTCAATACTTGAAACGGAGTGGTCGGCGCCTCCTCCGGACAGGCACACCGCCCCTCGTTCAAATTTCTTCCACAATGCGGGCACAACCCGGCACAATCGTCTTTGCACAACGGATGCATCGGGTTCGACAAAATCACTTGCTCTCGCAGCATCGGCGCGAGCTCCAAATGATCACCCTCGTAATGATAAATCTCGTCATCCGTCTCGTCCGGCTCAACGTCCACCGGCTCGACAGCTTTTTTGCGATGATCGACCCGCTTGGCAGCCGGCGGAACTATTTTCGGCTCCGGTTCATAGACGACACGGAGCGCAAACGCCAACGGCTCAGAAAAATGAGTCAAGCACCGCACACACTCCAGGATGGCCGTCCCTTCCACCACTCCGGTCACACAAATCGTGCGCTCGACCTTGGTCAGGTCCAATCCGACCGCCAGCGCTCCCTCGAGCTGCGTGTCGGCTTCGGTCAGTCCCAGCTCCTCAGCGGTCACATCGCCCGTAAGCGACAACCCGTCGGCAGTGATATCTGCAAGATGCGGTGTGAGCAGATCCATCATGACCTCCGGCGACCAGCCGGCTCCAGACGCCTGTATCGCGTCACGCTGACTCACGCGCGCTATCGCTCCTCGGCAAAGCTGATGATCGCGATGTGCCGGGCGCGCTTGATCGAAATCGTCAATTCACGCTGATGCCGCATGCAGTTCCCGGAAATCCGGCGCGGAACGATTCGTCCACGCTCGGTGAGAAAATTCCGGAGCAACCCGGCATCCTTAAAATCAATCGGGGCCTTCTCCAGGCAAAACCGGCAAGGCCGGCGCCGTTGAAACAACCGCCCGCCACCCCCGTTACCATCACGACGATCGCCGCCCCCTCCTGCACCGCCACCCATTCGTTCCATCACTGCCTCCTCGTTCGTCCTAATCAATGCTGTTCGTCATATTCATAGCTGGGTTCGTCATGGATCGGCGGTTCACCGCCTGGTCCGCCGCTCGCCCCGCCGCCATCCTGACGCTTCGGCATGAAGGTCACGCTCTGGGCCACCACTTCATGCTTGCTGCGCTTCTGGCCGTCTTCGGTTTCCCAGCGGCGTTGCTGTAGCCGCCCTTCAATGATCGCCCCGTTGCCCTTGCTCAAATACTGTCCGCAATGTTCCGCCTGCTTGCCGAACACTACGATGTCTACGAAGCAGACTTCCTCTTTCAGCTCCTCACCTTGCTTGAACCGCCGGCTCACTGCCAGTCCGAAGCTCGCAACAGGGGTCCCGCTCGGCGTGTACCGCAGCTCGGGATTCCGCGTGAGGTTGCCCATGAGGATGACTTTATTAAATCCTGCCACCGTCGGTCTCCTGCGCTGAGGCCTCCAACGGACGCGGCGGGACTAATTCTTTTTCAAGATGGACGGTCAAGAACTTGAGGATGTTGTCTTCCAAACGGTAGGCCCGCTCGAGTTCGCCAACTGTCGTATTGGGCGCGCGAAAGTAGAAATAGGCGTAGGTGCCTTTCCGCTCATGCCGCACTTCGTAGGCGAGTTTCTTCTTCCCCCAATTCTCGGCCTTGATGAATTGCGCGCCGGTCTTATCGGCCACGGCTTTCATCTTGTCGATGAGGGTATTGGTCTCCTCGTCGGAGACGGACGGACGAATAATGAACAGAGACTCGTACAGCTCCATGCAGCAATCCTCCTGGACAAAGGCCCCGGATCCAGTCCGGAGAGATCGGAA
>CAYHNM010000021.1:0-6004 GCA_964357985.1 uncultured Nitrospira sp.
AACGGACACATGACGTGGTGGTGATCGGCGGCGGTTCAGCCGGCTATGCGGCGGCACGGACGGCTCGTGAGGCGGGAGCGGACGTGGCGATCGTTGATCAGGGCCCGCTCGGCGGACTCTGCATTCTGCGGGGCTGCATGCCGACCAAGGCCATCTTGCGCTCGGCTGAGATTGCCGTTGTGATGCGGCGGGCTCCTGAATTCGGTCTGTCGCCGGTCGAGGTACGCGCCAGCCTCTCGGCCATTGTTGATCGAAAGAATCGCTTAGTCCGTGAGTTCGCCGAGTACCGGATTCAGCAATTGCGCGATCCGGCCTTTGCGCTCTACGAAGCTCCGGCGACTTTTCTTTCCCCCTATCGGCTGCAGGTCGGTTCGACTTGTCTGGCCGCGAAATCCTTCATCATTGCGACCGGCTCGGTTCCTCGCGAGGTGGCGATTCAGGGTCTGGCGGAGGCGGGCTGTGTCACCAGCGACAGTGTGCTGGATCGACGGGAGCAACCGGAGTCGCTCATCGTGTTGGGGGCCGGACCCGTCGGATTGGAGTTTGGCCAGTTTTTCGCGCGGATCGGCACGCCGGTCACCCTCGTGCAGCGGGCGCCTCATGTTCTGTCCCATCTTGATGCGGACGTCGGGGTCGCACTCGGACAGGCACTGGCTGCCGAAGGCCTGCGTGTCATGACCGACACGCAGGCGCTCCGTGTACAGAGAGACGGGAAAAAGATGGCGGTGTCCGTCCTGCATAAAGGAGAGGAAAAGGTCCTGGTCGGCGATCTGGTGTTCAACGCGCTTGGCCGGGTTCCGAACATCGCCGGTCTGAATCTGTCGGCGGCCCAGGTGACGGTGGATGCCGGTCGTGTGGTCGTGGATGACGGAATGCGGACATCGCAGCCCCACATCTTTGCCGTCGGAGACGTCACGAATCTCTACGATGTTGTGCACATTGCCATCCAACAGGGAGAGTTGGCGGGGTGGAATGCGTGCCATCCGGGCGATCCTCCCAGACGTTTCGACGATCGGTTGGTGGCGGAAGTCATCTTTACCGAACCCCAAGTCGCTGCGGTGGGTCTGACGGAAAAAGCCTGCCGTGCTCGCGGCCTCTCTTATCTCACCGGGACCTATCCGTTTGCCGACCACGGAAAGGCCATGTGTCTCGGGAGCACACAGGGGTTTGTGAAATTGATGGCAGACCGCACGAACGGGACTGTATTGGGTGCCGAAATTGTCGGGCCAGAATCCGGAGAGCTGATTCATGAGCTGATTGCGGTGATGTACTACCACGGGACCGTGCACGATCTTCTTCGAATCCCGCACTACCATCCGACGCTGGCCGAGATCGTGACCTATCCGGCCGAATCCATTGTTGAGCAGATGCGAATGTCATGATTCGTCGATTCTCAATAAGTGCCTGCATGCTGGCCCTTGCGATGACCTTGATGATCTCCTGCGAACAGCAAACCTGGGAGTCGGCGATGGCGGCCGGGCAGCGAGCGCTGCAGAAGGGGGACTACCCTGAGGCGGAACATATCTTTGCCGCGGCTGTGAAAAAAGCCGAGTCTCAGTATGGGCCAATCGATAGGCATGTGGCCGTCGCGCTGTCGAGTGAGGCGCAAGCCTTCACGGCGCAGGGCAAGTATGTGGAATCGGAACCGGCCTATCTTCGGGCCTTGAAGATTTACCAGGATGCGCATGGAGAGAATCATGTCGATGTGGCGGCGACGTTGAATAACCTTGGCGTCCTGCATCGGATGCATGGGCAATATACGGAGGCGGAACCATTACTCATGCGGGCGCTCGCGATCAAAGAGCGTCTCCATGGTCCGGACCATCTCGATGTCGCCCTCACCCTGCACAACCTGGGGCAGGTCTATGTGTCGCAAGGGGTTCCGGAGAAGGCGGAGCCTCTCTATCGGCGCGCGTTGGCCATTCGGGAGAAGGCACTTGGAGAGACGCATCGGGATGTGGAGAAGAGTTTAGGCGAGCTCATCGGCCTCTTGCAGAAATTGCATCGCGATGCCGACGCGGCGTCGCTGGAGGAACGGTTGTCGGCAATCAAACAACGGCGGAGTTGAAGTCTTCTTCCCCTCCAGTGTAGCGTATACCCATGATGGAGCAGGGACACAAGACGGAAATCAATTGGCGGATGCAAGGCATGATCGCACGGGCGGTCGGCATCGTGGCGATTGCCCTTGGATTTGTGTTTGGTATGCACGGACTTGACGATCCTGCCTCCCATTGGCTGCACACGGCCCTGGGCCTCCTGACTACCGGCATGCTGGCGCAGGGCTATGCCCTCTACTGCTCGATCAAACGCATGCAGCAACTGAATTCCCAATCATGATTCGTCACACCCCAGCCTTTCGTGCGACTGTCTGTGGGCTTGTCATTGCTTTGGCGATGATGGTTGCAGCCTGCGGCGGTCCCTGGCGTGATACCTATTTCAAGAAAGGTGTGGATCGACTGACGCAGGAGGATGTGCGCGAGAAGTTGGGCACCCCGCATACGGCCAAGACGCCGGCGTTAGGAGGAGACAGTGTCTGGACGTACCGGGTTTCAATGGGAGACAAAGAACTGGAGTCCATGGCCTCTCCTGGACTTAGCGGTGCAGGCGAATCGGTCGGCGCGCTCCTGGGAAAACCGGGAGAGGGTCCGAAACCGACGCTGTATTGTTATCGGTATACGCTGACGTTCAACGAGCAGAAAGTCTTGAAGTCCTGGAAGCGTGAAGAGTGCGTGCCAGGTACCCGTGAAACGCTGATGGCACAATAACCGTTTAGGTCGGTGCCACGGTCTAGAGTATTCCCGCCAATCGATTGATACTCAGTGTCGTCTGGCCGAAGAACAGCTGGAAGGCGTGGTAGTCCTTTTGCTGCACCTGTCGGGGGAGTGGGCCGTTGTCGCAATACAACATGCCGATGGGTCGGGTTCCGACTCGGAGAGGCGCGATGATGGCCGATCCGGGGTTCCACGTTCGGAGAAATTTTGAATTGATAGGGTCGCCGAGAGGGACGGTGAAATCCTCGACCCAGACGGCATCGGACCGCTTCATGAGTTGCAGGAAGTGCGGATGTTCCTTGGTCAGCGAGCCTGACAAGCTGTCGATATATGGAGCCGGCTCCTCCACTCCGAGTAACAGGCGTCCTACCAAATGATCGGTATTGTTCGGGTTCAGTAGGGCCAGGGCTACCCGGCTAAAACCGCCGTCCCGGTGCAGGGCATGCACCAGCGTACTCAGGAGCGTGTTGATATCTTTGGCCTCGCGCAACGCGGTTTGCAGGGTTTGCAGCGTCTCGAGGGGATTCGTCTCAATCGCACTGGGCCCTTGCTTCTGAGGCCTCACTGTGACGGTGGGAGTTTCCACCGGAGACGGTGCGGGAACCCGGCAGCTGGTTTCATGTCCGACGGGATCTTCCCAGAGATCGAACGACAGGCCTGCCGAATGAACCAACTGCTTACCCCGATCCAGTGCGCGCACAAGGATGTCGCCGAACAAATGCGACGGTAGGCCGCTCCCTGTGAGGAGCCCCCGCTTGGCGGCCTCCATGGTGGCCGGGGAGGGAGGGCCGGTCATGGCATCGACCAATGAAGAGCAGCCGATGACGAGGCCCTTGAACATCTCCTGACCGGAGCCCCACCGCTCCTGGCTCTGATGCCCTTCGATTGAGAACAACTCCACGACAAAGGGTGGCAGCGCCCACATCTGCCCGAGGGCTTGGGCAATCCGGAGGCGGGGAACTCCATAGAGTTGCGTTTCTTCGATGATTCGCGCCGCGGGCGTCTTGGCTGTCAGGGGGATTCTGCGGTACGAGACGTAGAGATCCTGAGCTTGACTGGCGATGGCGAGGTCACCGATCGAATAGAGCAAGGTGGCGCTAAAGAGCTGGCTCAACGATGGATACTCGAGTGCCATGCCCAGTTCATTGGCATGCACAGCTGCGACGAGGGCCCGTGCGATGACTCCGCTGACGATTTGCTGCTGATTCGGCCATTGACTGAGTTGTTCGACAAGTTGGGAGGCGGTGACGATAGAACGGACCGTATCCAACCCGAGCCAACTGACGGCGTGGGGGATCGATGTGATGACTTGTTGCGGACTGTAGGCAATGCTATTCGAGATCTGCAGGACCCGGCAGGACAGGGCCGGATCACGACTGATAATCTGAGCGAGGCGATCGGCTCCGGTGAGTCCTCCGGTCAGACTGAGAATTTTCTGGCAGGTTTTCTCCAGGGCTGGTAAGCAAGGGCTAGCGTGATTGAGGAGTGGCTGCAACGTACTGTGCAGGCGAGGACGAAGGGATTCGGCAAGGGCCGACTCCAAAGTTGTGGGTGACGATGACATGGAACTCCTTCCCCAAAATCCCACAAGTTGTATCGGATGAATGGCAATGAATCTTAACCGGTACAGAAGAAAAGACTGAGGATGACTGGTATGCAGTTTGGCTGGATGACTGTTGATAGCTCCGTCGTCTTGGATGGGCTCAAGTCATTGATTCTGTTGGTGTCGGTCATTCTGATCCGGACGTTGGTCGTGCGGGGGATCTCGCGCAACCATGCCTTGTCGATGGAGGACAAGCGTCGCTGGGTCGTGACGACCAGAAACTCGATGGTCTTTGTCATCCTGATCGGTTTCGTCGTCATCTGGGCGCATGAACTCGAGGCCTTCGCCGTCTCTATTGTCGCGTTGGCGGCTGCGTTGGTCTTGGCGACGAAGGAGTTGATTCTCTGCTTGAGCGGAGCGGCATTACGCATGGGTGGCAAGGTGTATGGTGTTGGTGACCGCATTCAGATTGCCGGACACCGCGGGGTGGTGCTGGATCACGATATGTTTGCCACGAAATTGTTAGAGATCGGTCCTGGCCAGTCGTCGCATTTGTATACCGGCCGCGTGACGGTGTTTCCGAATAGTCTTCTGTTTACGAATGCGCTCGTCAAAGAAAACCCGGGACAGGAATATGGCCTCTACACTCTCGTCGTGCCCTTGAGGTCGGAGGGGGAATGGCAGCGAGCTGAGCAGGCGTTGCTGGCTGCCGCGAAGGCCGAGTGCGGCCCGTTTATGGAAGAAGCCGCGCGACAGATGAAACTGCTGGAACAGGCCAATCTCCTGGAAGCTCCCTCGCCGGAACCCCGTATCACCATTCAGCTCCCCGAGCCTGGGAAGATTCAGTTGGTACTCCGGTTCCCGGCTCCCGATCGGGGTCGCTCGCGAGTGGAACAAGCCATTCTTCGTCGGTACCTGGTCGAGATGACCCAAGCCTAACTGAAAAATAGGAAGGGCCCCGGCGGTGAAGCCTCGTGATGCCCTTCCGGAGTAGCCGCACGCCGTAGTGTTACTTCGGGAATGTTTTCGGGGCCGTGACCTGCTGCCAGCTTTCGCCGTTCAGTTATTTCTGCTCGGTCAGTGCCCTCCAACATCCTGAACCGGCCATCGTGCACACAGGGCGCCGTGCGGGCGATTTTCCGCAATATGGGTGTCTTCAAGGCGCCGATGCCGTCCGAGCGCTGAACAGTCATGGCCCGAGCATGTTATTACGAAAGAAGGCGGTAAACCCGTTTGTGGGCAGATCAACCGGGCGCGTTCACTTCACGATATCTGCGTTTGACACCTGTGTCATTCCAGGGCAGGATATAAAGAGCCTCGCCTAGGTAAACTCCCTTTTATTCACATATTCGAACATGCAGGAGGAACGTGATGCGAAACATAGTGTTGGCTGCAATTGCGGCAGTGTATCTGATCGGTGCTGGTTCGTTGGTGCTGGCTGACGATGCAATGAAGAATGAAATGGGAGCGATGAAGGATCAGATGAAAGCCGATGTGAAGGCGGCTCCTGAAAAAATGAAGGCCGAGAAGGACCAGATGAAGGCTGACATGAAGGCCAAAAAAGAGGACATGAAGAGCAAGATGAAGGCGCATCGTGAAGAGGCCAAGGCCAAGCGAGCAGCCATGAAAGAAAAGATGAAGGCAAAGCACGAAGAAGTGAAAGGTCAAGGCGATGCGGTGAAAACCCAAG
>CAYHNM010000021.1:6104-11531 GCA_964357985.1 uncultured Nitrospira sp.
ATGAAGGCAAAGCACGAAGAAGTGAAAGGTCAAGGCGATGCGGTGAAAACCCAAGCGCAGGATATGAAAGCTGCCGGACAGCAAATGGGTAGCGACGCCAAAGCCGCCGGGCAGGAGATGAAGGGCGCTGTCGGTGCGATGGGGAAATAGCCCTCGTTGAAGATTCCTGGCCATGACAGCCCCTGGCAACTGCCAGGGGCCGTTTTAGTTCCAGCCCCCCAATCATTCATTGATTCCCCAGATGATGAACGCCCGCGTCCTGTGACTTGGAATATGGGCCCGCTTGTTCCAGCCCCCTGCTTCTGCTAGCATCCCCGCCGGTCAATCGATCCACACTATGAAAATCGCAACGTTCAACGTGAACTCTCTTCGCAAACGGCTGCCGATCGTGCTGGATTGGCTTGCACAGCAGAAGCCCGACGTGTTGTGCTTACAAGAAACCAAAGTGCAGGACAGCGAGTTTCCGCTGTTGGCTCTGGCCCCCTCTGGTTATCACATCACGTTTCGCGGGATGAAATCCTATAACGGCGTGGCCATCTTGAGCCGGAAGAAGCCGGAAGCGGTGTTCCACGGATTCGACGATGGCGGTGAATCAGAGGATGCTCGACTGCTCAGAGTCATCATCGAGGGGATTCCCATCGTCAACACCTATGTGCCGCAGGGCTTTGAGATCGATTCACCCAAGTATCAATACAAGCTGGGGTGGTATGAGCGGCTGAGAAAGTATTTCGAGAAACATCTATCTCCAGGAAAGCCGGCCATCTGGTGTGGTGATATGAATGTCGCGCCGCGCCCCATGGACGTGCATAGTCCGGAGAAGCACCTCAAGCATGTCTGTTATCACGAGGATGCGCGGAAGGCCTACGAGCGAACACTGGCGTGGGGATTTCAGGACGTGTTTGTGAAGCTCTACCCGGATCGGCAGCAATATACGTTTTGGGATTACCGGGCGCCCAGTTCGTTAGAGGCGAATAAAGGTTGGCGCATCGATCATATCCTGGCGACGGCACCGCTGGTGGAGAAGTGTACAAGGGTTGACGTGGACGTCGAGCCGCGGCGAGCGAAAGACCCATCAGATCATACGTTTCTCTGGGCAGAGTTTTCGGTCTAACCACATGCGCGACGTCCACACCCGCCCGATCCGGTAGCAGGGCAAGTCCTCCCTGCCGCCAGATGGGAGCAGATCAACAGTTCGAGCCTCAAGCGGCCCGCATGAACGAGTCTTTTCTTGGTCGGCTGCTGAGCCGATTTCGTTGTATCAACGGATCCAAGACCAACCCGCAATTGATGCATCGATGCACGACGGATTCGGGTGCGAGTTCCGGTCGCTGTTCCTCGATCATCAATCCTTTGCATTTTTGACAATTCATCAATCTATCCTCCTTTTGATATCTCCGAGGGCGAGTGTCTGATCAACGTTCGGGAGGAAACTTAACACCCTCAGATTAATCCCGTGTTAACAGGTAGTTAAAAGTGTCTAATCTTTGATTGAATGTTCGCGACGATGGAGCATTGTTGTCTGCGTATTCTTTTCCGCTTCAACGATGTCGATTGCAGGGAGTCTTTCGCGTGAGCATCTACCAGGGCGAATCGCGAAGAGTTGATTAATCAATAATTGTTGATGTATTGTGCTTGCGATGTCCACGAAGCAGCGAGTCAAAGCAGCTGTCCTCTTTCATGCCTTGTCCGATCAGACACGGCTGGAGATTCTCAACAGGCTGAAGCAGGGAGAGCAATGTGTCTGCGAATTGACGGACGCTCTCCAGGCCGGGCAGTCCAGACTGTCGTTTCATCTCAGAGTACTCAAGGAGGCGGGGTTCATCCGCGACCGTCCGGAAGGGCGGTGGATGCATTACTCGCTGAATCGAGAAGGATTGGAAGATCTTGAAGACTTCGTTGACGAACTCAAGAAAGCCATCACGATGTCCGGCTCATCGAAGAAGTGCGAGTAGCTTATTTTTTGATCTTACGCATCAAGTTTTATTGATGAAATGAAGGGCGATACGACGATGGCCAATACGATGAATTCTGCGCTCCCATCATCGTCTTCCTCGGAAAAACGACTGAACATCTTTGAGCGCTATCTGACCGTCTGGGTTGGACTCTGCATTGTTGCCGGAATTCTTGTCGGACAGGTATTCCCGTCATTGGTGAGCACGTTCCGGAGCTGGGAACTCGGGGAGGGAAGCCATATCAACCTTCCCATCGCTGTCCTCATCTGGCTCATGATTATTCCCATGATGATGAAAGTCGATCTCACGGCTTTGCGAAACGTCGGTCGCCGGCCGCAGGGGCTGGTCGTGACACTTGTCGTGAATTGGCTCGTCAAGCCTTTCTCCATGGCTTTTTTTGCGTGGCTGTTCTTTCGGTTCGTGTTCGGGGCCTGGATGACACAGGCGGAAGCCGATCAATACATTGCCGGCTGTATTATCTTGGCCGCAGCTCCCTGTACCGCGATGGTCTTCGTCTGGAGCTATCTGACGGATGGTGATGCGGCCTACACCTTGGTTCAGGTGACCGTCAACGACCTCGTTATGCTCCTACTGTTTGCCCCGATCATCGGCTTCCTGGTGAGCGGGACATCTTCGCTGACGGTCCCGTTCGGTGTCCTGCTGTATTCTGTGGTGGCCTTTATTGTAATTCCTCTGGCCACTGGTACCCTGGTTCGGGCGTGGCTGATCGCCCGCTATGGAAAAATCTGGTTCGAACGGGGTTTTCTGCCGCGCTTTGCTCCGGTGACGATAGCGGCCCTGCTCCTGACACTCGTGTGTATCTTCGCGTTTCAAGCGGATAACATTGTGGCCAAACCATGGCATGTTGCGTTAATCGCGATCCCGATTCTCTTCCAGGTCTATATGAATGCGTCGCTGGCCTATGGGTTGATGCGATGGCTTCGGGTGCCGTATGCGGTGGCGGCGCCCGGGGCCCTCATCGGGGCAAGTAATTTCTTTGAGCTTGCAGTGGCGACCGCCATCGCTTTGTTCGGGCCTGAATCGGGAGCGGCGCTGGCGACGGTCGTCGGTGTACTGGTTGAAGTGCCGGTGATGTTGTCCGTCTGCCATGTCTGCAACCGCACGCGACATTGGTTCCCGAAGGAGGCTGGTTGAACGAGGAACTGCCTGAATGCCGAGGAGTTTTCGAAACGCAGAGAGGAGAGACTATGAAACGTTTTCATATTCATATCGGTGTCGAGAAGCTTGAAGAGGCGATCTGCTTTTATAGTGCCCTGTTTGGCGCGGCTCCAGTGAAAACCAAGCCGGATTATGCGAAGTGGATGCTCGACGACCCGCGCGTCAATTTTGCAATTTCTACCCGCGCGAAAAAGAAGGGCGTGGATCATCTCGGAATTCAGGTCGAAGAGGAGAGTGAATTGAACGAGTTGCGCAGCCGTCTTGAGAGGGCGGATATGAATATTCTGGAGGAGGGAACCACGACCTGCTGTTACGCGCGATCGGATAAGTCCTGGGTACAAGACCCGGCAGGCATTTCCTGGGAAACCTATCGTACGATGGAAGATGCCCAGTTCTTTTCAGAAAGCGCGGGTGATACCGACGGTGCTTGCTGTGTTCCGGACGTGCCGGCGCAGCTCATCAGTCTGAAGCCCTCAGCCAGCAAGGGAGGGCGTTGAGTCTTATGCCGACAGATCCTATCAAGGTTCTCATTCTCTGTACCGGTAACTCGTGCCGCTCGATCATGGCCGAGGCCCTCGTGAATGAACTGGGGCAGGGGCGGTTCCAAGCATGGAGTGCCGGGAGTTTTCCGACCGGGTACGTACATCCGCGATCTATTGAAACCCTCAAGCGCCATGGCATTGATCCCGGCCAGCCCTACAGCAAATCCTGGAACGAGTTTGCCGCTCAACCCCTCGATCTTGTCATTACGGTCTGTGATCAGGCGGCTGGTGAGACCTGTCCCATCTTTCCCGGCAAGCCGACAAAGCTTCATTGGGGCACGCCCGATCCCGCAAAGGCGCTGGGGAACGAAGCAGACACGCAAGCGGCGTTCGACCGTGCGTTCTACTTCCTCAAAGAGCGGATAGAACAGTTGGTTGCCACCTCAGAGCGCTCAGAATAGGTCCAGGGTCCATAGCACTCAGGGTTGCGGATTTATTGGCGGCAGCCCGGCGCGCGTACCCGACAGGGTCTCTTCTCGATCGCTCGACCGGTGTCGTCAATCCTGATAGAGTTGCCACGCGCGACGATTCCCCTTTGACATCCAACTGCACTGACGGTTCTACGATATTTTCATGTCCAGTCCAGGAATTAATCCGATGGCCAGGGCCGATATTGCCATCGTCGGCGCCGGCGCGGCCGGCCTCGCCGCCGCAATATTTGCGGGAGAAGCAGCCGGACCTTCAGATTCGCGATCCATCGTCATCCTTGACGGGGCCAAGACCATCGGAGCCAAAATTCTTGTGTCCGGCGGGGGCCGCTGCAACGTCACGCATGAGGTGGCGGCGCCGACAGACTTCTTCGGCAATCGCCGCATTATCAAGAATGTACTGGCAGCGTTGTCTGTTGAAGCGACGATCAAGTGGTTTGCCTCGATGGGTGTTGAGCTCAAACGAGAAGAGACCGGCAAGTTGTTTCCCGTCACTAATACGTCACGAACCGTACTGAACGCGCTCGTTGAGCGCTGTCGCGAACTAGGCGTGGCTATTCTTCCAGACCATCGAGTGACCAAGATCGACCGCCTTCCTGATTCGGGGGCGGGATTTGTCGTCCACCATAGTCATGGAGCTCTGACGGCGAGTCGGGTGATTTTGGCCACCGGAGGCCGATCAATTCCCAAGTCGGGGAGCGACGGGTTTGGCTATGAGTTGGTACGGCGGCTGGGGCACCATGTCACGCCGACGGTCCCGGCGCTTGCTCCACTCGTGCTGAATGACCGCATGTTTCACAAGAATCTCTCCGGTCTCTCGCAGGAGGTCGAACTCACCACTGTTGTAAAGGGAAAAACGCTCGATGCTCGGAGCGGCAGCTTGCTCTGGACTCACTTCGGGATCAGTGGGCCGGTCGTGATGGACGCCAGCCGGTTTTGGTGTCTGGCGCAGGAGCAGGGAGAACCGGCCGAGGTCTACGGCAACTTTCTGCTTGGGCAGAATCAGGAGCAGGTACGGCAGTGGTTTATGGAACAGGCACGAGACAATCCTCGCCGTTCACTTGGAAAGACCTTAGCTCAGCGGCTTCCTCAGCGATTCACCGAATCTCTCATTCAGTATGCCGGTTGCGATAGCCAGACGGCCATTGCGCAACTGCCGAAAAAGGATCGGGATCATCTCCTGTCTCTACTGACGAAATTTCCGTTTCCCATCGTACAGGATCGGGGATGGAACTATGCGGAGGTGACAGCCGGCGGGGTGCCGTTGGAAGAAGTGAATTTTCGCACGATGGAATCGAAGCTGGTGCCGGGCCTCTATCTGGCTGG
>CAYHNM010000022.1:0-5931 GCA_964357985.1 uncultured Nitrospira sp.
GTGCCATTCCCAAGCCCCATTCAATCCGCCAATGGTGGGACCGTCTACAATATTCCCATCGTGATGGACCCCAGCGTGCAGAGTCATATCCACTTCTTCAATACGTCGATCCGATCTCGCTTTGAACAATGGCTGATACGACTCAGCCGCTATCAGCCGCTGGTTGAAAAAATCTTCTCCGAGTTCAATATTCCCAGTGACCTGGTCTACCTCTCATTAGTCGAAAGCGGCTTCAATCCCTACGCCTTCTCCCGCGCAAAAGCGACCGGGCCGTGGCAGTTCATGAAGGGCACGGGAAAGGTCTATGGCCTGCGCATCGACAATTACGTGGATGAACGCCGCGACCCGATCAAGTCGACCGTCGCCGCTGCTCGCTACCTCCGTGACCTCTATGATCTGTTCGGAGCCTGGCCTCTCGCCATGGCGGCCTACAATGCCGGTGAAGGCAAAGTCATGCGGGCGCTCCATAAGGTCCAAGGGGAGACCTTCTCTGATATCTCGAAGACTAAATTGATCCGCACCGAAACGAAGCAATACGTACCCCGCATCATGGCCGCCACCGTTATCGCGAGAAATCCCGATCAATACGGATTCCCGCAGAATCCCGTCGCGCCCCACCAGTTTGAAGAAGTGGTGGTCAATCGGCCTCTCCATTTCCATGCGATCGCCAATACCACCGGCATCCCGTATGAAGAGCTACGTCTTCTGAACCCGGAACTTCGACGCGACGCCACGCCGCCTGGCGAATCGGCTTATCACCTCAAAGTCCCGGTGGGAACCAGCGCGAAAGTGGTCCAGCTCCTGGATCGTGTTCCCTCATATAAATTTCCACCGCTCCCGGCAGTCAAAGTACAACGCGTCAAAACCGACAGCGGACGATGGTATCGCGTACGCGGAGGGGACACACTCGAGAAAGTCTCAAAGCGCTTTCGCGTCCCCATGAAAACGCTGAAGGCGAAAAACAACCTGACCAGCCCCGTCATCAAAGCCGGGGAGTTCTTGATCATCGCACGCTAATACCATACCCTCGCTTCAGGCTTAGGCCTGAAGCGGCAGTACCGCGAAAGCCTGTGAGTTATGGTTTCTTAGGCGTGGCCGGTGCTGTAGCAGCCGGCGCGGGAGAAGCAGGGGCGGGATCCGGCGACTTCTTCACTTCAAGCACCTTGAGTCGCACTGCGGCTTCATTTGCCAACGGGGAATTCGGATAGTTCTTCATCAAGTCCTGATAATGCGCCAGTGCGCCCTCGGGCCGCGACAGACTCTCTTCCAGCCGGGCCAACTCAAAGAGTGCATGATCCCGATTCAACGCACCGGGAATATCTAGCACCGCCGAATAGGCCTTGGCTGCCTGATCACGATCCCCCTTCAAGAGATACACATAGCCTAAACGCTGCTGAACCAGACCGAGCAGCGACGCATTCGAGCCATACATCAGAACAAAGCGTTTATACGCTTCAATAGCCGCATCCAACTCATTGGCCTGAACCAACGCATTCCCAAGATGGAACGCCGCAAGCGGAGCGGTCGATGTCCGGGGATACTCCTCCACAATTCTCTTATAGAGCGTCACCGCTTCCTTGAGATTCGTATCGGCTTTCTTGGGGTCGTCTGCAGGGCGGGTGAAGTAGTGGAGCGTGGCTTCCCGTTCAAGATCTTGCGCTTTATGAGCCGTCTGGCTGTCGTACCACAGCACGCCACCGACGATTCCAGCTGCGAGCAGAAGAATCGCTGCACCCACCAGCAACGGACCACGATAGACGCGCAAGCTCTCCAGCCAATGCTCGAGATTGCTGACCAGATGCGCCTCGTCGACCGGCAAAGTCCGTGGTGGAACTTTAATACGATAGGTCATAAGATATCCTGGCGAATTGCGATTTCATTTCGAATGAACCTGGGCCTTATACTAGGGATTCATTTACCTTGTCAACGTAACTCATCCTGATACGACCCACAGGCCCCGAGCGCCGCATGGGCAGAGAGAATTCCCCATGTTTCAAAACCGCCTCCAACAACTAGACAACCAATCGCTGACCCGGCACCTCCGCACACTCGGCTCTGCGACCGGGCCAACCATCCAGCTCGCGGGGCGCACGGTCATCCTGCTGGCCTCCAACGACTACTTGGGTCTCGCCACCCATCCTGACGTCATTCAAGCCGCCATCCAGGCAACCGCGCAGTACGGAACAGGTGCCGGAGCAGCGCGCTTGGTCTGCGGCACACTCCCTCCTCATACAGAACTGGAACAGGCCCTGGCCACCTTCAAACACACCCCCTCTGCATTAGTCTTTGGATCAGGGTACCTTGCGAATGTGGGTGTCATCCCATCACTCATCACACGAGGCGGGCAGATCTTCGCTGATCGGCTCTGTCACGCCAGCCTCATCGATGGGGCTCGGCTTAGTCGCGCTGACCTGCGAGTCTACAGGCACCGAGATCTGAATCACCTTGAGTCCCTCCTCAAACGGACAACCCCTGGGCGACCAGTGCTCATCGTGACAGACGGGCTGTTCAGCATGGACGGCGATCTGGCCCCGCTTCCTGAACTGGCAACTCTGGCTCAACGATTCGGTGCGACGCTCTACGTCGATGATGCCCACGGCACCGGAGTGATGGGCCAATCGGGCCGTGGCACACTTGAGCATTTCGGAGTCGAGGACCGGATTCCGTTTCACATGGGCACCCTTGGCAAAGCACTTGGCAGCAGCGGCGCCTATATCGCCGGCCCTACGGACATGATTCAATACCTGGTGAACACCAGCCGCCCCTTTATGTTTACAACCGCCCCGCCGCCCGCCTCGGCGGCAGCTGCACGCGCCGCACTGACCGTACTCCAGCAAGACCCGTCGCGCCGCGCTCGGCTGTGGCGCAATCGCGACCATTTGTTTGCAGGCCTGACCCGTCTCGGATTTCACCTCACCGAATCCGCCAGCCCTATTCTTCCCATTCTGATCGGTCAAGCCGAGAAGGCGCTCGCCTTTGCCGAACAACTCCTGGCTCAAGGAGTCTACGCGCCGGCGATCCGTCCACCGACTGTCCCCGATGGATCCAGCCGTATTCGCGTGACCATCACTGCTGAACATTCTCCCGAACAGATTGACCTCGCGTTGTCAGCATTTGAACGCGCGGGACAATCTGTACGTCTGCTCTAGCCGCCAAACGCGCTCCGCATTTTCCCGCGAATTTCTTGCTTTCCCGCCTTGCTATGGCATGATGCTCACAAGTCATTCATCAGGGAAACCGCCACGCCGACCGCAGTGGCGACGCACGACCGACGACCAGTCTTACTACGGAGTCATACCCATGGACATTTCCAAACTCCTGACCTTTTCAGTCAAAGAAGGCGCGTCCGACTGTCATATCAGCTCGGGCGAGCCCCCTATGATTCGTATTCATGGCGATCTAAAGAAGTTGGATCATCCGGCCCTTACACCGGATGAGACCCATGCGTTGATCTACGACATGATGACGGATACCCAACGAAAAAACTTCGAAGAACATCGGGAATGCGACTTCTCGTTCGAGCTTGGCGATATCGCTCGCTTCCGCGTGAACGTCTTTGTGCAGCAGCGCGGACTCGGGGCAGTCTTCCGGAACATCCCCACGGAAATTCTTCCGCTTGAAAAGCTCGGTATGCCGCCGACCTTGCGTCAGCTGTGCGACAAGGAAAAAGGGCTCATCCTCGTCACCGGGCCTACCGGGTCCGGTAAGTCGACGACGCTCGCTGCCATGGTCGACTATCTGAATAATACCTTCGAAGGCCACATCATCACGATCGAAGACCCCATTGAGTTCGTGCACAAGTCGAAGAAATGTCTGGTGAACCAACGGGAGCTGGGCGTGCACACGCTGTCCTTTGCCAACGCCCTCAAGTCCGCACTTCGCGAAGACCCCGATATCGTGCTCGTGGGAGAAATGCGAGATCTGGACACCATTCAGCTCGCACTGACTGCGGCAGAAACCGGGCATCTGGTCTTCGGCACGCTCCACACATCGAGCGCACCCAAAACCATCGACCGTATCATCGACGCCTTTCCACCGGCACAACAGGCGCAAATCCGGACACAGCTATCAGAGGCACTGGAAGCCGTGATTACTCAGACGCTGCTCAAGAAAAAGTCGGGAGGACGTGTGGCGGCACTGGAAATCATGGTCGCAACCACAGCCGTCCGCAATCTGATCCGAGAGGCCAAACTCCATCAAATCCCCGGCATCATGCAGGCCAGTCAGAAAGACGGCATGCAGACGATGGACATGGCATTACTCGAACTGGCAACTCGCGGCGTCGTCACAAGAGCCGAAGCGCAATCGCGCAGCATGAACCCGAACCTCTTCGGATCGGCCTCTTCACTCAGCGGCGCCGCGTAACCACAGCAGGACAACGGAGACAGGCATGGATATCCGCAGCCTTCTAAAAGTCATGGTCGACCAGGAAGCTTCCGACCTCTACCTCACGGTCGACGCGCCCCCTATCTATCGAATCCACGGATCCACTCAGCAAACAGATGCGCCCCCGTTCAGCAACGAGCAACTGGAAGCGTTGGCACTGGCGCTCATGCGCGGGCAGCAGCGAGGTGAATTTGAAGAAAAGATGGAGATGAACCTGGCGCTCTACTACAAAGAGCTTGGCCGGTTCCGCGTGAATATCTTCCGACAGAGAGGCAATGTAGGCCTCGTCTTCCGCCTCATTAAGGCAGAGATTCAATCCGTCGATCAGCTGCAACTCCCGCCGATCATCAAAGACATCGCCATGACAAAGCGCGGACTGGTGCTGGTGGTCGGCGCCACCGGCTCCGGTAAATCAACCTCGCTCGCAGCCATGATCGACCACCGCAACTCCACGCACCAAGGCCACATCATCACCGTTGAAGATCCGATCGAATTCGTCCACAGCCACAAGAAATCGCTGATCACCCAGCGCGAGATCGGCTTCGACACCTTGAATTTTCAGAACGCGCTGAAGAACACCCTCAGACAGGCCCCCGACGTGATTCTCATCGGCGAAGTCCGGGATACCGAAACCATGGAAGCCGCCATCACGTTCGCAGAAACCGGACACCTC
Organism: uncultured Nitrospira sp.; assembly: GCA_964357985.1. Lineage (GTDB taxonomy): Bacteria > Nitrospirota > Nitrospiria > Nitrospirales > Nitrospiraceae > Nitrospira_D. The sequence goes on from CAYHNM010000022.1 coordinate 5,060, forward strand.
TGCATCGCGACCTTGCATTCGAATAACGCCAACCAGGCCATCGAGCGCATCATGAACTTCTTCCCAGTCGAACGGCATCCACAAATTTATCTCCAGCTCTCGCTGAACCTGCGCGCAATTATTTCACAACGGCTCATCCCCTCCCTGGACGGGCGCCGTGTGCCGGCCTTGGAAATCATGCTGGATACACCTCGCGTCAAGGATCTCGTCAAGAAGGCGGAAGTCGATACGCTGAAGGAAGCGATGGAACAGGGAGTCGATGAAGGCTGCCAGACCTTCGACCATGTCCTCTTCCAGCTCTACAAGGCCAATAAGATCAGCCTTGAGCAGGCCTTGATCAATGCAGACAGTGCCAACAATCTCCGTCTCAAGATCAAGCTAGAGGGACTCAAAGGCGATGATGCCGTCAATGCCCTGCTGGATAAGCACCCCTCACACCAGCAAAGCGATGCCTTTAAGATTCAAGGGGGCGGGAACGTGGTGCCTCTCAAGAAGCGCTGACGCACGCGCGGGAAGCGTTGACCGTCGGCCGATTACCGTTCCAGGACATTCCCCGTCTGATGCTCCAGATACTCCGCGATCTTCTCCAATGCCAGCGCGCTCAATTTTGCCCCATACCACACCGGCATCGCCCGCTCCGGATACCCCGGAACAACAAACACTGACGGATCGACAACAGACTCCACGATATACTCGTGCACGGTGCTGGCCCTCCCTCGATAGGAGGGATCGGCCAGCCGTTGAGCCCCCGTCACGCCAAGAATGAGGGGCGGACCGACCTGCCCAGCCGCACCAGGAATTCCAGGAATCGTGTGACACACAGGACAGCCCGCTTTGGTAAAAATCTCAACGATGGGTTCGTCACCGGACAC
>CAYHNM010000022.1:6031-10720 GCA_964357985.1 uncultured Nitrospira sp.
ACACAGGACAGCCCGCTTTGGTAAAAATCTCAACGATGGGTTCGTCACCGGACACCAGCGGAATCATCTCTGCCGTCAGCGAAGTCGGCCCGGCATTCATTGAAGCCACGGGTCCGGCCGATGGAGCATGCTCTATGCGCAGGGTCCACAGTGCATAGAGCAGCACTAACCCCATAACGATCATGATCGCAGCCCGTTCCGGGGGTCGCGTGGCGCGAGAAGAAGAAACAGATGATTCTGATGGGTCAACCTGCATGCGGATTCAAGAATGATGTTGGGACAGATGCTCAAACTTAGAATGGGATGGACGATCCGGACTACTTCGCAGCATCCATGGCACATCGAAATCCGACCGTCCGATCTTCAAACTCCGGCTCCGCTGAAAATCGAGCTGTCACGCGCAATGCCGTCGGCAGATCCGCCCAGGATCCACCACGAAGAACCCGCTTCTCCCCGTTCTTCGGACCCGGAGGATCGGCATCAGGGCTCTTTTGATAATACTCACGATCATACCAATCGTTCACCCATTCAGCGGCATTCCCGGCCATGTGTGCAAGACCGTAGGGGCTCTTACCCCCTTCTTTCAGTCCATGGCGAACACTCATTCCCTCCAGCCCGCTGCCGACCGGCACCAAGGTGATGGCCTCACTCACCCAGAGTCCCCGATTATAGTTTGCAATGTCGACAAACGGCTGCATCTCCCCCCAAGGATATCGCCGGCCATCGGTACCCCGCGCCGCCTTCTCCCATTCAGCTTCAGCGGGCAATCGTTTCCCTGCCCAGGCACAATAGGCGGCGGCTTCCGTCCAGGTCACACCAACGACAGGACGATCCTCCAGGGAGCGCCCCGAATCCTCATCGGTAGGAGCCGGCCCCCTGCGCTTGCCCAATTCAAGAAATTGCTGGTACCGCCCTGACGTGACCTCATATTGATCAATGTAAAACGCTTTGATGGTCACCGTGTGCTCGGGCCGTTCGTTCGGCAATCCGTCATTGGCACCCATGAGAAATGGCCCGGCGGGAACCAGGAGCATCGGAGCACTATCTTTGCCTTTGATGGCTTCTACAGATTTTGGCGGAGCGCTTTTCGAAGAAGGCAGATCAGCCGCTTCAACGAATGACAGCGCAGCTACCATTCCAACTAACAGGCCGCAGTAGACTCCCCGTCGCATTGTCTGTCCCCCTCTTGCAGTCATCGCCATCAGTACGCAAGTACGGCTGACGAAGAAAGTGTACCCGGCAGGATCCGCAAACACAACGGGAGCCCCACGGAATACTGAAACAGGCTTCGAGTTGAAGGATAGTTGGTGTCCCCAACGGGATTTGAACCCGTGTTACTGCCTTGAAAGGGCAATGTCCTAGGCCAGGCTAGACGATGGGGACATATGAACGACGACAGTGGCAAGGAACGCGGGAGTTGTACCACACTCGCGAACGCCCTGTCACTACGCCTTTCTACACCGTTCTCTGCACCATCGGCCAGAGACCGATCCAAGCTGCCGGCACCGTCTTATACCGATCTCTGGATTGAATATGGTAGACTCTCTCGTCCAACGGCCATGCTCCAGAATTGGCCGTACCGAGAAAGGATACTGCTTATGGTCAGATCAACACTACATTTTGCCGCCGGCCTTGGAATCCTGCTGGCACTCAGCTTCGGGTGCACCCACGATACGTATCAACAGCGGGCCGACATCGTGAAAGACCATGTCGAAGCGTTCTACTCACACCTAAAGACCAACCATGTCGAGGCTGCCGTGCGCGAGAATGAGCAAATTGAAGCCATGGCGAGTCAGATGGGGGAGACTGTTCGGAAGCGGGTACAGATGCAAGGCACCACGCACGTTGAACGGGAGTTTGCCTTGATGAAAACGGCCAATGAAGCGGCGGCGCAAAACTGGCTCGCGCTGGGCCAGTATTTCTCGATTAAGAAGCAGCACGCGCAAGCGCGCGCCACCTACCAGAGAGTGATCGATACCTATACGAACCCTACCGACCGTTCCTACCGCGAGCAGGCTCAACGGGCGCTGAAAGACCTTGAGATCTTGTCCCCGCCCACGACACCAGCGCTTCCCTAGCCTTGCCGGCCCGATATCGCGACCATGCGCTGGACCTATAGATTTCCCACTCACACTCGATTTTTGATAGGCGGATGGATGGGCATCTTGTTGCTCATCCTCACGGCCCTGCCGGGATGCGTACGTCGGATTGAAGTCCATCCGGTCCCGAGCCATCCAGCAAGCAGCTCTATTCCCCGCTCACTGCAAGTGGCGATCAGCAGCTTGACGATTCAAGGCGCCGATCACATGCCGGGCATCACGCTACTGGAGTGGCGCACTCCGGATCTCTCCCGCGCCACAATGGAATACATCCGCAACCGAGGCACCTTCGCATCTGTGTCCGAAGGGCCTGCAGACCTGGCCATGAAATTGACCGCCAGACTATCAATGATCGCACGGGGGTCCTACGTCTACCACGTCCGCCTCCAGGCAGATATGGGAACAGTGACAGAACCGATCAAATCCTATGATGTGGAACGATCCGCGACTGGATCCTCTGTGCGGTGGGTTCCTGCATCCGATCGCGACCCCATTGAGGCGGCCCTCCAGTTAGCACTGGAAGACCTCCTCACGAGCATCGAATCGGATCGGACGCTGTATCTAGGCAAAGAACCGACGAGCAGCCGTACGCCCTAGCCTCTCGCCTTCAAGGCGAGATTGTTTGGCGGGCCCGCCCGCTATGCGGATTTCGCTTGCACGAACTTCTCCCAAACCTGCTTGGCCACCAACGGAGCAGCTTCAACGTAATCCGGGCAATCGATTCGCAGCACTTGATCGGCCAGCGGGGCATCGAGAAATTGGCAATGATGAGAAGCCGCGCTGTTGGGATGGGCGTTGGGACTGAAATGCTGGCACGAGACGCACATGCGCGCCACAGGAATTTCCCCCTGTAGTTGCAGTGCCCGAATCATCTTCACAAGAATAGCAAGCAGACTGGCCTGCTCCTGCACGGACAACTGTTGAGTCGCCGCCGCCAACGCTTCCGGCCATCCCGTTCCTACCTGGCCGGCCTTCATCCCCTTCGCCGTCAAATGAACCGTCACCACACGATTATCCGTATCCGATCGGCGACGCCGCACCAACTGCTTCAACTCCAGCGTCCGAATCACCTCCGATGCCGTGGGAAGCTTAACGGAGAGCTCTCTCGCAATGACCGAGACCATGGCACAACGATTGGGCTGTGTGCGCAAGAAAGACAAGACTTGAATCTGCAATGGCCCAACTCCCTGCCGTCCCTGCCGACGCCATGGCCGACTCTTCATGGCCAGGCCAATCTTCGAAAGACCCGTCACCAATCGTCCCGGCAGTTCATCTCGATCAATCTTAATCAATTGCATGTTATGTCCCTCGCTCAAAGTGTGGGGAACCTACGTATGGTGTCCAGTGTATTGGTTGCATTATTGAGGCGTCAAGCCGCCCCCTCTTTTTTCCTGACCAAGGAACCACGGGAGTCTCATTGGTGGGTATTAGTGCGCACTGGCACAGCATCGACATGAGAGCCATCCAGCCAGGCGCGGATGCCATTCACAACGTGGTGAGCCGGCTGGGACTCGAACCCAGGGCCCTCGCCTTAAAATGGCAGGCGAATAATGCACTCTTTCTCCTTATTTCACAAGACGTTCAGTGTCTTTTTCGGCAACTGAACGAATTGCCAAGAACTGCCAGAAATTCTCAGGGAATATCACTATTCAAGCTTTAGTTGGCCGCCAGCGTCCATACGTACTTACACCAATTACTGAACGGGCACGCGTCTCTCGTTCTGATTGGCTCAGTTTTCTGGAAGAACATCACACAGGAGTTAACTTCTTTTGCTCTGGTGTAATAACCAGGGGAACGCCATGGAAACCCTGGGGTGCCTGGCGACAACTAGATTTACGTGCCGCAATTCTAATTCTCACTGAACACCTAGGCCATCAGTCGAACAAAATCCACGCCATCTACCCCCCCTCCGCGGAACGACAGAACATGGTGGACGCGACGGCCAGGCTGGGCGCGGCGATCGGGCAGGATGGTTGTCCGCGCGAGTCCGGGAGGCGAAGGAGTGAGATCGGTCAACAGCTTAGGAGACCACCATCAGCCGGGCAAGGGCTCAGTAGAGCAGAGATGACGTCCTGGAGTTTTTCTCAGGCCTTGCCATTCAACACATCCCAAGCCTCCCGAGTATCACGGTCCCGCTACTCTTCCTTAAATTGATGCTCACGGTACGCCGTTAAGATAGAAGCAAGTTGGATTTTCAGCTCCAACCGCTTGGGTTTGCCGGTCGAAGTGTACGGAACTTCTTGCCCAAAGAGAATGACCTTGGGGCATTTAGAGAACGGAAGTAAACGGCGGCAGTGCTCCAGCACATCCGCCTCACTGGGTGGAGAAGAGCCCTTTCGCGGGACGACGTAGGCGGCAATCTCCTCCCCATAGTAGCGGTGTTCGAATGGAACGGCCATCGCGAACTGCACGAGCGGATGACTCTTCAGCGCATCGTCGATCTCCAGCGGAGAGATATTCACACCTCCTCGTATGATCAATTCCTTCAAGCGGCCTGAAATGAAGAAAAACGGTCTCCCCTGGTTGTCGCGCACATAGAATCCCTCGTCTCCTGAACGGAACCAGCCCCATTTGAAGGCCGCCTCATTGG
>CAYHNM010000023.1:0-10570 GCA_964357985.1 uncultured Nitrospira sp.
CGGTCATGCCGTTGGCGGATTTACGTCCGTCGCTCGGGATTCCGTCGACCACGTCGCTGCCATTTGTGGTGGTGGTGCGTCATGGTCAGCAGCAGGTCGGCATTCTGATCGACGCGGTGCCGGAAATCCGCACAATCCATCCCGACGATCTGTTGAACGCGACATCAAGAGGATTATCGGAGTCACGTCCATTCCTTTCCGGACTGGCCAAAATCGAAGAACGCATGAGCGGCATGGTGGACGTACAGAAGCTCTTGGCTTGTGTGGAAGGTGTATTGAATTAGATGGCTGAGACGTGAGTCTGTCGCTGAGTGGCTAACCGCCGCTCAGGGAAGCGGCGCGACGACGATAGAAACCGATTACCCTACGGGTTGGAGGAGGATGTTATGGCGAGGCACAGCAAGTCAGCGTGGACGATTCAGACGTGGTTCAATAATCTCAAAACACTGCCGAAGTTGATTCTCGGATTTTCTGCCGTCGGCGTCATCATGATCATGGTCGGCCTCGTGGGTCTTATCGGTTTGAGCCGGCTAAAGACTGAGTTGCAGAATATTTATGACGGATCAACGGTCGCGTTGTCCAACACCGGAGTCAGCAGTACGAACCTTGGTTTGTACCACGACGCGCTGCTGAATGCCGGTCGTCAGACTCGGAAGGGTGACTTTGACGATGCGATCGCACCGCTGGCGGGCCTCAAGAAGCAGACACTGGAGCCATTGCAGGCTTATCAGGGATCGGAATTGCGCGAATCCGCGACGGGACGAAACGAAGCGAAGGATATTGCTGCGTTGAAAGCTGCATTAGCCGAGTATTTTGTGTCGACCGACGGTGCGGTCAGCGCCTTTGCGGATAGTTACTCCGCGTCACTCTCCGAAGATCAGAAGCAGAGCATGCGTGACCTGGGTAACTTGTCTCTCTCAGTCGAAGTCGCGAACAAGTACAGTACGGCTACCTTGCGTGTGCGAGAGTTGATGACCACAATTCGAGAATTGGCCAAAGAATTGAACGAGAGCGGCCAGGCCGAAGCGACGCGTAGCACCAATTGGGTGCTGTTCGGAGGGCTCTTCGCGCTCATCTTCGGAGGCGCCATCGGCTACTACTTGGCTCGGTATATTGCGCGGAACATTGTGCATGTGGCCGATGTCGCCGAGCAAGCCGCTGCAGGTAACCTCCAGGCTCGCGCGAAGCTCGAGAGCGACGACGAGGTGGGCCACATGGCGAAAGCGTTCAACTCGATGTTGGATCGTATTACGGCCCTTGTGTCCACCGAGGAAGAGCGAGACGTCATGCAAAAGCGCTTGATGCAATTTCTCGTGTTGGTGTCTGACGTCGGTAAAGGAGATTTGACGAAGCGCGGCGAAGTCACGGCGGATATGTTCGGAAACTTGGCCGACGGATTCAATCTCATGATTCAGCGGTTCGCCCAGCTCATGCGTCAAGTACGTGAAGCGGCTGAACGCGTGAATAAGTCAGCCGGGACGCTGAGAGACAACGCCGGTCAGATGTCTGGTACGGCCAAGCATCAAGCTGACGAATCCGTCAAGACGCTGGGCGCGGTTGAACAGTTGGCGGCGTCGATGCGTCAGGTGGCTGAAACAGCCGGTGCATCTTCTGAATCCGCCCGCCAAGTGTTGCAAGCGACCGAGCGCGGTCGTGTGGCGGTCCAAGAAACCGTGCAGGACATGCAGAGTATCCGCGCTGCGGTGCAACGTATGTCGAAGCAGGTGAAAGCCCTTGGTGATCGGTCCTTGGAAATTTCGCAAATCGTGTCGACGATTCGAGATATTGCCAATCAGACCAACCTGTTGGCCTTGAACGCGGCCATCGAGGCCGCCGGCGCCGGAGAGGCGGGCGCCCGATTCGCGGTCGTCGCCGACCAGGTGAGAAAGCTCGCGGAAAGCTCCACGCAGGCGACGCGAGAAATTGCGGATCTCGTGAAAGTGATTCAAAGCGAAACGCAGGATGCGGTGGTCGCGATGGAACATGAAACGCAGGCCGTGGAAGCGGGCTCGGCTTCTGCGTTGCGTACGGGTGATGTGTTCAAAGAAATTTCTACGATCGCCCAGCGTTCATCTGAGCTGGCGCAAAGCATCGCGTCATCCGCGGTTGAGCAGACCGCTTCGACCGACAAGGTGGGACGCTCGATTAAGGACTTCACCGGCGGCGCGGTGGCCACGCAGAAAGCCACGGATTCCGCGCGGAGCACCGTAGAAGATATGGCGAAGCTCGCTGAAACGCTGACGGCCTCTGTGTCGCAATTCAAACTGGTGTAATGAGATTACCCGGGGGATGTCTGTCATCCTCCGGGTGAGAAGGGACCAGGATGAGCGCCGAATTCGATCCGGACAATCTGATGGCTATTTTTGTGGCCGAGGCCGTCGATGGCATGGCCGAGCTCAAACGCGCCTTACACCCAGCCGATGGGTCTGTCCCAAGCCCGCAACAATTGCATGAGCAATTTATTGTGGCGCACCGGATTCGAGGGGCTGCGGCGCTCTATGGATTTGCCGGCATTGCACAATTGAGCGAACGGCTGGAGTCCTTGTTTGAGCAGAGTCATATGATCCCGGAGGCGGACTGGCTTCGCGCTGTTGGCGCGATGCGGGAAATTGTGCAGGGAGTCCAGCTTCAGCTCGATGTGATTGGACAAGGTGGGGGTGAAGATCAGGTGACGATCGATCGATGCCTGGCCGTTTCCGATGGGTTTCTCCCCGCTGAAACAACAGGTCAAGCGGCCTCTATAGATGATGAAGGTGCCCCGGGTGTTGGAGATGGCACTCAATTGAGTCAGGATTATCTTATCCCAAATGTGGATGCGGAAGTGTTGTCGTACTTTGTTCCTGAGGCATTGGAATACCTGGATACGATTGATAGCCTGATTCGGAGTTTGCAGGCTCACCCACACGACGATGATGCGATCCATCGACTTTTTCGGACGGCTCATACGCTGAAAGGCTCCGGCCATACTGTTGGCTTTACCGTCATCGGCGATATTGCCTACCCCATGGAAGAATGTATGGGGAAAGTTCGTGAGCGCCGGGTTGAACTGAGCGATGCCCTCTTCGAGGGGTTGACTCGGGCGGTTGGCATTATTCGGATCGCGCTGCGGCGAGATCCTACCCATGTGCCGCAATTACAGCATGATGTGCCGGCTGTGATTGGTTTCCTGAAGCAGTTGCGGGATGGCGAGGCCATTTCGGTCGCTGCGTCATCGACTTCTGTTGCCCATGCAGAGATAGAGCCTTCAGTTGCGTCAACAGTCGATGGTGATGTGGCGCTGAGTCCCGTGCTATCGGCTGAGTATTTGATTCCGCAACTGGATCCCGAGGTGCTGTCTTATTTTGCCCCGGAGGCCCAGGAGTATTTGGAGACTCTGGAGGCCAATCTCCTGCGGCTTGATAAGAATGTTCAGGACGACGAATTGATCAATCAATTGTTCCGGACTGCCCATACGCTCAAGGGGTCTGCGTATACCGTCGGGTTTCAATCCATCGGCGATCTGGTTCACCACATTGAAGACTTTATGGGAGCCGTGCGTGACGGGCACTTGGCCGTGCAGCCGGGTCAGACAGACTTGTTGCTCCGATCCGTCGATGTCGTTCGTGTGCTCATGCGCCGTGACTCCGCGACCCTGGCGACGACTCAGCAACGATTTGCCGCCGCGCTCGCTGAGTTGAAGATTCTGCATGCGGGCGGTGTCCCGAGTGTGGAGCCGGTTGGTGCAGCCGATGTAGCAGTGCCTCTCATGCAATCGTCTGCTGGGCCCAAGGAAGAAACAGCCCAATCCAAGGCCCCCGATGGACGGTCTGCAGAAGATCGTGAAGTGATTCGGGTCAGCCGAGACCGATTAGAACGATTGCTCAACCTGGTCGGTGAATTGGTCATTGGACGAGGCCGGTTAGAACAGCGTCTCCGTGTGTTGGAACAATTGTCCCAACAGGTCTTAGCCTGCAAGTCCCGGCTGGTCGATGCCGTGCAATCGTTTGAAGAGAAACACACGTTCACATTTCCGACCGCTCCTTCGACTTCCAGGGAGGCGGCAACAGCCGGCGTGGTGGGACTGAGCGATTTCGGCAGTCTGGAGTTTGATAAGTATGACGATTTCAATATTTTAGCGAGACGTATCAGTGAGGTGACCGCTGATATTACTGAATCGATGTCGCAGCTGAGCGGGTCAATCCGTCGATCACATGATGATATGAGCCAATTACAGCAGCTTACCCTCGGCATGCGGGATGAAATCGCGCGCGCCCGCATGGTTCCGATCGGGACTCCGTTTACACGGTTCCGCCGAGCGATCCGGGAGATTGCCAGGGCCTCAGGGAAAGAAGTGTCGTTGGTGACTTCCGGTGAACATACCGAGGTGGATACCGGGATCGTGGAGCGGCTGGTGGATCCGTTGGTCCATCTCGTGCGCAATGCCGTGTACCACGGCATTGAACCGGCCGGGGCTCGTGTGGCGAAAGGGAAGCCCGCGGTCGGCACGGTCTACTTGCACGCCGCTCATCGAGGCAACTCGATCATCATCGAGGTGGAAGACGACGGGGCGGGTCTCGATCTCAAGCGGATCCGGACAAAAGCCGTCAATCTGGGGCTGGCTCGGCCAGAGCAGATTCAGGCGATGCCGGATGCTGAAGCGCTGAAATACATTTTTGCTCCAGGATTTTCTACGGCAGAGAAGGTGGGGGATCAGGCTGGGAGAGGCGTCGGTCTCGATGTGGTCAAGCGGGTGATTGAAGGAATGAACGGTCATATCGACGTTGAGTCGCTTCCCGGCGTGGGCACTAAGTTTACGTTGGATTTGCCGTTGACGCTGCTCATTGCCACCGCGTTGATGGTGCGAGTGGGATCGGAACGGTATGCGATTCCATTACCCAACGTGCGTGAGGTGACGATGCCGACCGCGGCCTCGTTGCAGCATATGGGGGAGCGGGCCATCTTGCAGATGGGCGACGAGGCGATCGATCTCTATTCGCTTCGCCATTTGCTCAGACGGGAAAGCGGGACCGTGGATACCTCCATGCCCGTGGTTGTGGTGCGCACGGTCTCTGGTCCGATCGGATTGGCTGTGGATGAGCTGCTGGGCCGTCAGGAAATCGTCATCAAATCATTGGGGACCTTGCGGTCGATGGAACGGTCCTGTTTCGGCGGCGCCACGATCGATCCCGAAGGGCGTGTGGTGCTGGTGGTGGATACGGGACGTCTGCTCGCGCGGGAGTCTCGGGAGTCGGCCGCGATGTTGGCGGCCCCGGAAACGACAGTGGCGCTTCATCAGGACTCGGGCCATAGCACGGATAGCCAAGAGCCTGCGATGGCGTCGATCCTCTTGATCGACGACTCGTTGAGCATTCGGAAGTTTGTCGGACGCATGTTGGAAAATGCAGGGTATCAAGTCGATACGGCGGTAGATGGCGAAGATGGATTGCGCAAGGCTTCGGCGCATTCCTACCGGCTGATTTTTACAGACTTGGAAATGCCGAAATTGAACGGATTGGAAGTCATCCAGGCGCTGCGCAGTCGGCCGCAGACGCAGCAGACCCCAGTCGTGGTCATGACTACGCGGGCGGGGGACAAGCACCGTCAGATGGCGCTCAATATCGGGGCCAGTTCGTATATCGCCAAGCCGGTGGAAGAACGCGCATTGCTTCAAGAGGTCGAACGGTGGGTCGGACAGGTGTCTGCGGTTCGGAAGTAAGGCAGTCGGGCGCAGGTCCGCGATAGGATGACATGCAGAACCGAGGGCACATGATCGATGAGGCGCGGGTATGAGTTTGCGAGGCCATCGGATCGGGTCGGCCGCTCAGGTGCCGATCGAGCGCTTTCTGATTGTCGGAATAGACACCCAGCAATTTGCCTTGTCCGCTGAGTTAGTTCAAGGCTTGCTGACGATGGAAGAGAGTGGCTCCGTGAGCACGCTCATGGTGCAAGGTCAGGAGTATCCTTCCCTGGACCTTGGGGATCGGCTTGGACTTGCTCAAGCTGGCGACGGGCCCGAGACACGCATGGTGCTCTTGGCACAGGCCGGGATTCGTGCCTGCATAAGGGTGGATCAGGTTCATGGACTGGTCGAAGTCGAACGGACGCGCCTGTTGCCTTTGCCACGTCAATTCCGCAGTGAAGAGCGGAACTGGTACGTGGGCCTTATCTTATACGGAGAAGGAGTGGCGGTAGGGCTTCACTCGAGGTGGCTGCTGAGTGGCGCCATGGAGGGGCATAGCGGGTTGCTGAACCAGGAACAACGGTTGCCGCTGCGCCTATCGGACACGTCCGATAGAATGAGGAAGGGCATCGCATGCTAAGGGGTGCGGTTGGCCGGCAACGTCAGGTCTCTTCTCAGCTGTGTCATCTGTTAGTCTTCTCGGTAGGGGGACGCCGACTTGCGGTGAAGACCGAAGAGATTGGGGGGATTTCTGCCTGGGTTGGCAGTATTCCAATTCCCAGTTGTACTCCGTTTATCTCGTCGGTTATCCGCCGTGATCAGGCAGTGTTTCCCGTATTTGATCTTGCGGGGATGCTGAAGGTTCGGGTGAAGGGGGAGCAGCGTCTCTGTTTGATGGCCAAGCAGGCCGACGGTGCGATAGCGATTTGCATCGATGAGGAAATGCCGGCGTTGCATTCTCTCGATGCCGCAAAGATTCAGGCCTATCGCGGCAACGATATCGACACGGTGGGATGCTTTACCGATGAGTTTGAAGACGTCCCCATTATTTCAGCTACCCGACTAGGGGCAGCGTAGGTTGATGGTTATGAACAGAGGTGAAGGGAGTCAGTATGCCGAAGATTCTTGTAGCAGATGACAGTATTGCAGTCAGGAAAGTCGCGGAGCGTTTGTTAACAGAAGCCGGGCTAGGCGTCACCTTGGCCGCGAATGGAGAAGAAGCGCTCGCGTATTTGTCGAAGGAACGGCCGGATGTCATTGTGTCGGACGTGATCATGCCGGACAAAAGCGGATATGAAGTCTGCGCGTTTGTGCGGGGGCATGCTTCGCTGGCCAGAACGCCGGTATTGCTGATTTCAGGCATTGTGAATGACGAGGTGACGAAACAGGCTGAGTCTTGCCATGCTGACGGTGTCCTCAAAAAGCCGTTTCAGGGAACGTCGCTTAAGGATCGGGTTCTGGAGTTGCTTGCAAAGCGTCAGGAACCGGCAGTGGCTCCTCCCCCTGCAGCGCCGGCTCCTAAGCCGGTTGCGTCCGGAGAAGTATGGAGCGGCCCTCGAATCACTGACGAGCAGCTTGCGACCTATAAACAGGCAGTCGCGCGTGCCAGTGAACTCGATGCTCAGTTGCAAGCAGAGAGGGTCAAGGGTGAGGGGCTCAAGAAGCGTGTAGGGGAACTGGAGGTGCTGGCGGCACAGGCGAAGGAACTGGAAGGCCAGCTCGCCGCCGAGCGTCACCGTGTTGAGGAAGCCAGCAATCAGTCGAGCCGGGCGCAGGCCATTGAAGCTGAGTTAGCTCAAGAGCGGCAGCAGATGGTGTCGTTGAAAGCGCAGATTGCCAGCAGCGAGGACTTGCTGTCAGGTGCGCAGGCGAAGACATCGGCTCTCGAATCTGCGTTGAAGTCTGAGCAGGATTCCATTCAGGGCCTTCGACAACAGATCGCCGATCTCCAACAAGCGGTCAGCGTGGTGTCTCAGTTGGAATCCACGCTGATGGCCGAGCGGGCGGCCACGGCGAAATTAGTTGAACAATTGACCGTCTTGGAGGCCGCGGCGGCACGGACGAAAGACCTGGAAGCGCGGCTGGCCCGTGAAGAGCATCGCGCTGCAGATTTGGAACGGCAAGTGACGCAAGCGGACGCCGCGTTGACGGCGGAACGGGCTCGTGCAGGAGAGTTGAGCGGACGACTAGACGAGGCCGAACGGGGAGTGCAGCGGTTGAGTAACCTGGAAACCCAATTGGCCGTGGCGACTCAGGCTGGCAGCGCCAAAGAGAGCCGTATTCATGAGTTGGAAAAGATGGTGGCTGCGGCTCAGGAGTTCGAGACGCTCTTGGCGACCGAGCGGGATCGGAACGCCGTGTTGGCGCGGCGCGTGTCGGAATCTGAACAGTCTGCTGAGCAATCTATGAAGCGGTTTGAAGATATGGCGCGCAAGCTCGGGGAAATAGCTGGGTTGGCATCTCAACTCGGCAGTGGCAAGGGGCGGGCTTAAACAAATAGATCTCAAGAGCCTAGACCTGTGTGCATGTGAAGGAATAAAGGGGCATGGCAGTCGAAACGGACGATGAATTTCAAAAAGAGTTAATTGCGCTGTTTACTCAAGAAGCGCAGGAGTGGTTGCAACAGATCCATGTGGCGCTCGATGAGTTGCAGCAAGGGCCTCCGGCTGATCGTCACCTCAAGTTGGCGCACACGATCAAAGCCGGATTAACAAATCTTGGCGGGTCAGCCGCGACCATCAATCTGCATGAAGTCGAGCAGGCAAGCTTCTTTGGCCTTCCTTTGGTTGAGGCGGTAGAGGATCCGTCCGCTCCGCTTTCGGCCGCCGCTTTTTTAGCGCTCTGCAAACAGTTGGGCCAGATTCACGATGCGCTGACCCGAGCGACCGGTGTGGCGTTTGATGCTGAGTCTACAATAGAAGAAGTGGTGCCTGTCACAGTGCCGGCGCAGGAGTTCCAGTCCGCGCTCTCCGATCTGATCAGCCGTCTGGCCGGCAGTACGGCCATGTCTTGCCACGTGACGAAGACCATTATGGCTCAGATTGACGGGATGACAAGAAATGGAGTGACGCATTGTGATGCCGCGTCGTTGCGCGAGGTTCTCGCGCGGGGTACCGAGGTAGAGCGTGCATATGCGCAGACAGTGCAGCGGCTCGGACCGCTCGTGGCCGACGGCATTGGAAAGATGGCGCAGGCCTCTATAGGCCAATGGCAAGAGTCCACCGTCGAGTGGAGCGCAATGGCGGACCACGCTGCTGAACTCTGGTCGGCCTCTCAACAGGTGAATGCGGTCGAAGCCATGACGTTTTTCACAGGGCTGCAGAGCTTTCTCACGATTGTGAGGGAACAGCGGGCGATGCCCCCGACGTCTCAGTTTAAGAGGGTGGAGATCCGACTGCGTACGATGCCCACGATCATTCAAGAGTGGGCAGAGGCTGGCCGACGAGAGCGAGGAGCCATCGAAGCCTTGTTGCCCGCCGCGTAGCGGTGGTCCAGTATCTCTCTGTTGCGCCGCTTCCTGAATATCCCTGAAACCGATTCCTTCGTAAGTCGAAGATGGAATGGAGACGATGTGTTAATTGCTGAGCCGATGCCTTTCACGTACGAACAGCATTGGGGGCTGCAGGCCCAGCCGTTTGAGAATGTTCCTGACCCGCGTTTTTATGTCCCCTCGGTCAAACATGAGGAGGCTCGGCAACGGATTTTGTATGGGATTCAGGCTCGAAAGGGCGCCGTCATGCTAACCGGCGAGATTGGAAGCGGGAAGACCCTTCTGAGCCGTGCGCTGATTCTCAATTTACCGAGGTCGAAGTATGATGTGGCCTTGCTGGCAAACCCCTCTCTTCCGGTAAAGCAATTTCTTGGAGAAATTCTCTATCAATTCGGATTGCCGGTCGGTGACTCAAAGGCGGTGCAGCTGAGGCGTCTGAACGAGCATTTGTTGTCGAACGCCAGGCAGGGACTTGATACGGTCCTTGTCATTGACGAGGCTCAAACGATCCTTGAGGATCGGATCTTTGACGAGGTCCGGCTCTTGATGAATTATCAAATGAACGATCGGTTTCTGGTGACGCTCGTGTTGCTTGGCCAGCCCGAACTTCGAGAACGGGTGGCGCGTATTCCACAGCTGATGCAACGGATTGCCGTGCGGTATCATCTGGAACGGTTTGATGTCGAAGAAACGCAGGCCTATATTCAAGGCCGATTGGCAGCGGCAGGGCGCACGCAAAGGCTCTTTACGGTAGATGCAGTTGAAGCGATTTATCGACACACGGGCGGCGTCTGTCGTTTGATTAATGCGCTCTGCGATCTCTGTTTGTTCAGCGGAGCGCAAGGAAAAGTTGATCACATCGACCGGACGCTGGTTTTGCACGTCGCAGATCCACGTTAGGCTGACCGGATCCGGTTGGGAAGAAGGGGAGAACGAGTTTCCATGACATGGTATAGGGACGCAGAAGCCGAGCTGACCCTTGTCGCCTCGGCCATACAAAGTCAACGAAGCATCCAACTCGATCGACTCGAAGTCTTAGCGGCGTCGCTGGTCGCGTCGTTGAAACGCAGCGATGAATTGACCGTCATGGCGCTCTCCAGTCCATCGGGATCGCCGCTCTTGACCAATCTTGTGAATGTGGCCGTCGTGGCGACGAAGGTGGGGATGGGGCTGGGATACTATGGACGCGAATTAGAACGGCTCGCGCTGGCCGGACTGGTACACGATATCGGATTATTTGCCGTTCCTCAATCGCTGGTCACGAAAGCCGGGCGACTGACGGCCGACGAACGAAGCTTGATCGAACAACACCCGGAATTGGGGTATGAGGCGATCAAGCGGTCGGGCTCCGACTACACCTGGCTCGCGGAATTGATTCGCCAGGCTCATGAGCGCACCAATGGGTTGGGCTATCCGAATCG
>CAYHNM010000024.1:0-10532 GCA_964357985.1 uncultured Nitrospira sp.
CCCCATCTGCTTCATGATCAGCTCGATCGCCTCTTCCGGTGACGACGCAGCAGACACCAACCGCTTGCCGAGCTTGCGAAAGAATGCCACATCGGACGGAGACGCCTCCACAAGAATGACCGGTTTCCCAGCTTTCACCGCCAGCGCCACCTCGGACACGGTTCCTGACCCACCCAGTCCGCACGCCACGACGACATCACTGGTGAGCACATTGATGTTGTTCCGGCCGCTGCCCATTTCCGTGATAATTGGCACATCCACGTGACGAGATACCTTGTCTTTGGCCGTGGGCATGATCCCAACCGTCAGACTCCCTCCCACTCGCTTGGCCCCTTCGCAGGCGGCATCCATCACGCCGACATCCCGGCCGCCGGTGAGCACCACCCAGCCGCGCCGGGCGATAAATTCACCGAGCACCCGCGCGTTATCCAAATCTTTCTTCTTGGCCTTGGCCGGCCCCATCACACCCACTATGAATCGCATCGTTCCTCCGCTCTCGTCTGCCTCGACTAAACTCGTGATGCTGTCAGTGTGACATCGGCAGAGATCCAATAGGTCCAGGCCGCCTTGACCTGCCCGTCGATCGTACGCCCACAATAAATCGCATCGCTCCTCCACTCCGGACTGCTCGATTAAAATCGTGATGCCGTCAGTGTGACATCGGCATAGGTCCAGGCCGACTTGAACTGCCCGTCGACCTTGTCAGCATCGCCCCCTTTATGCTGGGCGCGCAGGCTCTGGGTCAATCCCCAGAGACTCCACCCGTTCTGCGGGTGACGCCGAAGATCCTCCCGGTAGACTTGTTCGGCCTCTGTTGGCCGGCCGGCCGTCAGTAACGTCGCCCCTAGATAGTGGCGCAGGGGAATCGGCCAATAGGGAGGCTCCGTGTAGGGCAGAGATTCTTCCAGTGCCACCCCTTCACGCAGAATCCTGATGGCCTCGTCATACTTCTGGCGGCGTGCGGCAATGTCTCCTGCCAGCAGCCGCTCTGCGATTTTTAACATGGTCCGCGCGGTCTTGTCCTCGGGACTCCGGTCACGGCGGAACTGCTTCGCCAGGCCCGCCAGTACAAAATGCTCGCCTTCGGCCCCCGGAACCCTGCCCACTGCCGCCGACGCAAGTCCCCGCCCGAGCCGCCACATACCTTCTTGCACCCGTAGTCCCTTCGGTGGGACCGGCTCGTGCAGCAGATCATCCCACCGGCCGAAACGGATCAGCGAAAACAACGGCGCCGGAAGATAGAATTCTTTCCACTTCTCCTTCCGTGCCTCCGCTTCAGTGATGGTGCCCGTCAATTCTCGGGCAGTCTTCAGCGCCTCTGCCTGGCGCCCTTCCATCATCAGCGATGCCCAGAGAAAATGCAGATTGTGCGTGAAGTAGCCCTCCGCGTAGTCTCCGCTCAACGCCCGGCCTGCCAGGTACTCTTTGTCGACATGGACCGCGTGGGCGTTGCCTTCTGCCGCCTCGTGATATTTGCCGAGGCGAAGATAGATATGCGCCGGCATGTGCACCAGATGCCCGGCCCCCGGCATGAGACCAGGTAACCGTTCAGCACAGGCCAGCGCCCGCTCCGGCTTCGGCGACGCTTCGATGACATGGATGTAGTAGTGGCAGGCACCGGGGTGATCGGGATATCTGGCGAGAACCGCTTCCAGCGTCGACACCATCTCGTCGGTCCCAGGATGCGGACGTCCGTCGGACGTCCAGAAATCCCACGGCCGCAGATCCATCGACGCTTCGGTAAAGAGGACCCCGGCATCCGGATCATCCGGCGATTGCTGCCAGACGGTCCGCATCGCCGCGGCATAGGCCTTATCGAGCGCGGCACGGGGACCGCCCTTGGCACTGTATCGTTTACCAAGTGCCTCAATGTATCGTTGCTCGGCGGGACTGACGCGGCTGGCCTGTGTCCGGGCTTTCTGCAGCGCCTCCCATGCGCGCCGTTCATCGGCCTTGGCCATCGGCGCATTGATATTCGGGCCCAGGGCCAGCGCAATCCCCCAATAGGCCATCGCGGCAGTCGGGTCGAGGCGGGCGCTTTCTTCAAACGCACGAATCGCCTCTTCATGATTGAACGCGTAGACCAGGCGCAAGCCCTGATCGAAATAGTGCTGCGCCTGTTCGGACGTGGTGGTGATCGGATGACGAAGCGCTCCGAGTTCGGTGAACAGCGGGACGGATTCCGCCGCCTCAGCGGCGCCTCCCCACGACAGCAGAAGCGCGAGGCAGAAAAGGGCAGCCCGACTCAGCCGGCTCACCGAACGGCGAGAACGAGTGATGGCTCCGGCTACAGGCTGTTGAGGGCTAGTCAGTGCGGTGGTCAATGTTGCGAATAAGGACTGCACGTCCGCTGTCATCTAAAAACGCTTCGACTCTGTCGCCGACATGAGCAGGCCGGTCGATGCGGGTATTTTCATCCAACGCCACACGGCGCTCCGAACCATCCAGAAGGCGAAGGACATACGCACCCGCCTTCCAACCACAGTACAGACCCCTGCATGGCTTGCGTATCCGTCGGCTGCGCAAGCCGTATCTGCCCCTCGGACTGAACGCCCAACGTTCCCCGGACAATGCCGATCCCGAGGGACTCTTCGTGAGTACCCGCGGTTGAAAGGCAGCCGGTCAGCATACAAAATAGTCCGCTCAGGATCACCGCTCTACACACAGAGCCACCTCATAAAGCATGTTACAAATTGAGTGACGGCTCGCGGGACACTTTCCGCGAAGTAGACAGTTCTTTTCCGGCGGACTTCGCCCGCATCACTCGGGCTTTCTTCGCAGACGGAGCGGCCTGCGCCGCAGCCATGGCCATCGGCAGCTGTTGCGCCTCCAACTCTTGCCCCAAATAGACCAAGACCTGCTGTTGTGAACCCACCATCGATTTCAATTCTTGTAACTGTACCGACAGGCGAGCCACCTCTTGCTGATGCGCCAATAACTCCATGCGCAAGGCGACCACTTCATCAAGCGGTGCTGATTTGACGACGGCCGCCGGTATCAGGGCTTGCACGGGGATAGATTCCGGCGTCCTCTCCGCTGATTCAATATGCGGGACCGTCGCATCGAGAAGAGCGTTCCATCTGGCCAAGCGATCGTCGGACAGATACACCGTCCCCGTCGCAGACTGAGGCTTCGCGACCACTGGTCCACCAGATTGATCAAGGGAGCCGTTCCCGGCCTGCCGGCCCTTCATCGGTGCGCCGATCGACCGACCCAACCGGTGAAGCTGCGCCACCATATCGGCAATCCCACGCGCACAGGTTGCTCCGGACTCCATGACCAGTTGAATGAAGGACCGCTGCTTCGGGCGCGCAGCGGACATCTGCTCAGGAGAAGGAATGCGCGCAATCAGGTTAATGGGTTGGTCACTATATCGACGGGACATGACGGAACCTCCTCTATCAACTTCACCACCCAGACCGCAGAACATCGTGAGGGAGGTCGCGACGATCTGACTGGAGGAATTCGAACATCGTGCCGGCTCGAATAGGGACAGAGCCCTATCTCCGAGCCACTACGTACTTGTCTACTCCGACCATGAAGGTGAGTCAATCATTTTCCCAAACATGGTGCGTGAGCGCGCGTCACAATCAGAGCGACTGAGGCCTAGAATCTGGTGACGCTGGAGAAGTGAAACTCCGGCAGGACCACGGTGGGCACGAGCATCTTTCCTGTTTCAGAGGTCACTGCTTCCATCGGTGCCGTCCAAGACTCAACGTGTTGGAACGCCCGCAGGGGACTCTCGTGAAACCGGAAGTTTTTCACTGCGGTCACGATCTCCCCTTTCTCTACCAGAAATGTTCCATCCCGCGTCATGCCGGTCAACGTCAGATCGGTCGGATTCACCGTGCGGAGATACCAGAAGTTGGTGACAAGAATCGCCCGGTCGGTCGATTTGATGAGTTGCGCCAAAGAACTGGCCGACGACCCCTCGATCGAAAGACGCGGCGCCTCGATTGTCGGGATAGGCGTGATCTGTTGCGCCTGGGCGGTAAACCGATCATAGGCCAGTTGCTGCAAGACGCCTTGATGAATCCATGGCGATGCCGTAGACGGAAGCCCTTCGGCTGTAAAGCCAACCCCGAGCAAATCGGCGTGCCCCGGACAATTCTCCAACGAGAGCCGTTTATCCAGAATCCGCTTCTTCAGTTTTCCGGCAAAGGGGCTCGTGCCTTTCAGGTACGACTTGGCATCCAGCATCCAGATGATCCACGACCACAAGCCGGCCACCGCCGCCGGTTCAAGGATGACTCGATAACGGCCGGGAGGCAGTTCCTGCGGCTCAGCCCCCAAGGTCGCCTTATGGATCGCCGACAGCGTGCGTTCCTGCACTTTCAACCGATCGATGGAACGATGCGCCGCCGAGGCCCACCCGGTCGCGTCACCGGCTTGCACGGTAATACTGAATCGCGCTTCCGTGCGCTCTTCAAACGCAAGGAGCCCGGTGCCCGCCGCTACGCCGACCGACGCGCGGGATGAGGAGACAATGCCCGCGGCCGACATGTTCTCCATACGGCATTGACCGATCGCCTCGTTGGCATATTCCAGCCGCAAGGTTGGTCCGGCTTTGAGCGTCTCGCTTCGCGACGTGGGACAGGCCACAAAGCCCTGCGGTCCGACCGGTGGCAGGTACTCCGGGTCTTCGGGAGATACTCGCGCGATCGCCTCAGCCCGTTTGACGGTCTCGCGCAGCGACCCGGCCGTAAAATCCGTCGTCGTGGCCGTGCCCTGCCTGGCGCCGAATGCCACCGTGACCGTCGCGCCTCCCCGGCGCGTGTTGACGTTCTGAATCACCTGATTGTTGGCGAATCGCGTCGTGCCGCCATCCTGATCATGCAATGTCACCAACGTGTGGTCCGCCGTCGAACATTTGAGGACCAGTTCGGCGATAAACTGAAACTCCTCGCGTGTGGTCATCTTCGGCCAAGGCTTGGCGCCGGTGACGGTCATGATCGTCCCTCACCTCGAATGACCTGAATGTTGCGGAAACGCGCATGCGATGCGGCGTGCGTCATCCAGCCGGACTGGCCGGGCTGGCCCTTGCCACAGGTAATGAAGCCATACCGTTGACGATGCGACCGGTCGGCTACCCCGTCGCAGCTGTTCCAAAATTCCGGTGTGATGCCGTGGTAGATCACGTCGCGCAACATGTGGGTCCGCCGGCCGTTCTCGATCAGCCAGAACGCATCCCCGCCGAACTGAAAATTGTAGCGCCGTTGATCGATGCTGTAGGAGCCGTGGCCTTCGATATAGATCCCGCGCTTTACCTCAGCAATGAGCTGATCGACGGTCGCCCGGCCCGGCTCCAGACCGATATTGGCGATGCGCACGATCGGCACGCTTCCCCAGCTATCGGCGCGATTCGACCCGCGCGAGCGCGCCGCCCCGATCCTCGGCGCGACCTCTCTATTCGTGCAGTACCCCACGAAGAGCCCGTCGCGCACAATGTCCCATTTCTGACAAGCCACTCCGTCATCATCGTACCCCGTGGCCGCCAAGGTCTCAGGCTCGGTGTTGTCCGCCACCAGATTGACATGCGGAGACCCGTACCGGAACGTGCCGAGCTTATCGGTCGTGAGAAAACTGGTACCGGCATAGTTCGCTTCATAGCCGAGCACCCGATCCAGCTCGCTCGGATGGCCACAAGATTCGTGCATGGTCAATGAGAGATGTTCCGGGTCCAGCATGAGATCGTATGAACCCGCATCTACGGCAGGCGCGTGCACCTTCTCGACCGCTTCGCGCGCCACTTGCGGCGCTCGTCCTGGGAAGTCGGCTTCTTCGATCAATTCATAGCCACGCCGCAGCTGCGGCGTATTGAAGGACCGACTCGCGAATCGCCCGTCGTAGAGGGCCGTGGCCGTACAGTCGCCACTCGATGCGAGGAGATCGAATTCCAGTCGCGTACTCTCAGTCGACACGAACAATTTCCGATCTCGCCTTGCCCAGAGCTCGGCACTGCTACGCACGACTCCTGACTGGGCCTGCAGCGATTCCATTGTGGCCAAGAGCAGGTCGGCTTTCTGCCCGAGCGGAACGGTGAACGGATCGATCCGAACCGCTGTCGTGATCCGATCCCGATGGACCGGCTCAGCCGCCAGGCGAACTTTGTCGATCGCGACCGAAGCAGATCCTCTGGCGATCTCGACGGCCAGGTCAGTGACTCGCGGCACTTCTTCAAGGGAAAGAATCGAACTGGCGGCAAACCCCCAGCCTCCATGATAGAGGACACGCACGCCGAACCCGACGTCGGCGGAATCGCGAATCGACGCGATCCGTCGATCTTCGCCTCTGATGGTCTGAGCGGTGCTGTGAACGATGCGGATGTCGCCGTATTCGGCGCCGGATGACGTGATGCGCTTCAGCGCGAGCTCAGCGAAATCATCCCACGTGGGAGCGCTCATCGCGTGACCGCCTTTGAGAGGAGTGAACGAATCTCGAATGAGATCAGTATAACAGGATCAGAGGAGCGTACGCAGAGGATCAGAAAGGATGTGAGCGATGACCTGCTAGAACAGTCCGGCAATACCGGTGCCGACCTTCTCCTGAATGATCGGCGTGGCTTCAGGAATGTCGAGATCTTTTTGTCGAACGTGACCCACCATGCGCATCTGCTGTACTTTGGGGCTGCTCGTTGCTTGCCCCGTGAGTGGCTGACCGATTGTCTTGCCGATTTTGCGATCAGTGATCTGCACGTCGGTGACACACAAATACGTCACGCCATCCTCTTTCGGAGCCTGTTGCATCTGCATACCGGGAAAACCGCCTCCTCCGGCCATGGCCTGTCTCATCATGGCGTTGATGTCCGGCATTCCTCCACCCATGCCCATCATGCCCGCACCCATTCCACCCCCTGACATATCACTGGCAGAAGCCATCGTCGTACCGCCACTGCTGATGCCGGCCCCGGCCCCGGCTTTGGCCACACTTTCCGGTGTGACACCTTCTGCTGCTTTGTGGCAGTAAATGACCTTGGCCTGGATCCAATAGTTCGCCTGCTCCGGATCCTTGACCAGTTGATAGCCCTTCGCCGTCAGCTTGGCATTCAACTCATTCAGCGTCACCTGCTGATTTTCTGACGCGTTACGGAGCTGCGTGTAGACCGTCCGGTTGGTGTTCGGATCCAGGAAAATGGTGTTGCTGTTCATGAGGCCGGAACGGATGATGTTGGAACAGCCGGTCGATAGCAGGAGCAGGAGCAAGATCGCCGTCAGGCGTGAAACGGACGGCGTGAGGCGATCAGACGAACAGCTCATTAGAAATTCCCCGCCACGGCGGCGCTCAGCTTCTGTTGTAACAGTGGAGTCGCTTCCGCCTCATCCAACTTCTTTTGGTGCACATCGGCCGCGAGCCGGGTTTGATACACACCTGGCTGCTGCCCTGCTCCGGATTTTGCCGGGACCGGAGCTGAATCGCCCTGGCCCTGCTCGGTAATCTGAATATCCGCGATGCAGGCGTAATTCACATCGTCCGGCATTTTCGGAGAGGAGGAGGACGAACTGAACAAACTCCCGACCGCACTGCCGATGCCTTCGATGGCATTCAGCCCCATTGACGCCGCAGCCCCGGCCATGGCGCCCTGCGGTCCCGCCATGCTGGCCATGCCGGACAGGCCTTGCAGGCCGGACATCATCTTGGAGCCGAACCCAGACCCATAACCGCCCGCGACCATCGCTTCCACCGGCATCTCTGGTTTCGTAATGTTGCAATAGACGATATTGGCCAGCACGATGTAGTGTGCGACGCTGTGATCCTGCACGACCTCATACCCCTTCGCGGTTAACCGCGATACCAGGTCGTGAAATGAGACACCCTGGTTGTCGGATGAATTGCGGGCCTGAACGAAGACGGTCTTGTGCGTGCTGGGAGGCAGGAAGAAGGTGTTGCTGGCGATGAGATCCGTATCTTTGATATTGCCGGCGGAGACGGACAAGGGCAGACAGAGAATACACGCCAACACGACGAGAAATCGCATACGCCCGTTCTCCTACTAGACGGCTGGATTCTACGCCTCCATCCATGAAGGCCGCAACCGCATTTCAGAAGGAGTTCGCATCGGCAAGATTCCGCTTTAACTCCATCGCCGACTCGCCTACGATAATCCTATGCTCACTCCCACACGCACGCCCCGTCAGCGCATGATCGAATTGCTGATCGGCACGCGTCTGGCCACGCACCAGCTGGCCCAGATGCTCGGCATTCCCGAGCGGCAGGTCGAGGATCATCTCGAACACGTCGTGAAATCCATCGCCCATGACAAAACCCGCTGCTTCATCCTGGAACCGTCACGCTGTCAGGATTGTGAGTTCGTGTTTCGCGACCGGCGGCGGCTCACCAGGCCCAGTCGCTGTCCCCAATGCCACAGTGAGGATATCGCCGCGCCGCGTTACGGCATCGATCTCGTAGGACCACCAGCCGGCCTGAAAGACAACCGCACCGCAACTCAATAGGGTGCGACAAGAAAGGACTATAATGACTGTGACACGCTTCCTGCTCTGTGCCCTGTATTGCAGTCTTCTGCTGGGATGCTCCGGCGACAAGGCTAAAGAGCTGCTGGAAACCGCCGAGTTTGAGGAACGGCAGATGAACCTGCCGCACGCCAAACAGCTCTACGGCGACGTGATCCGCCTCTACCCCTCCAGCAAGCAGGCAGAAATCGCCCGTGCCCGTCTGGCTCAATTGAATACCAGCCCATAACCGATCCGGCCCTCAATTCTCTCCCCCCTTCAGAGGCTCCCGCTCCCCCTCTTTCGAGGCACGCCGAATCGCCGTTCTGCGCGTACACTCAGACCAATGATTCAGAACCGCATTCACCCCGGTGAGGAGGCATTCATGGTCAAGACGTACAGTGTCCGCAGCGCGACCCGCGTTCCCACCCAATGCACTTTTTTATATTTCTGGAACGGCACCCTCGAACAGGGGAAGGTCTGGGATCTCTCAGAATCCGGGTGGCGGACCAGCATGAAACATCCCCTTCCTGCCGGATCGGAAACGACGGTCTACCTGGCTCTGCCGGATCACGATGTCTACAAATACATGATCGTGAACATGGCGACGGTGTGCTGGTCGGACGGGAATACGGCCGGCTGGAAGGTGTCGCACATCGACGAGGCGGCCAAGAACCGGCTCGATCAGTTTTTGAACGGCGCAGAAGAAGACTGACCCGTCTTCGGCCACCAGGGGATGAAGGCATTCGTCGTGTCCTGATAGCGGCGATAGTCATCGCCGCGAGTTCGAATGGCCTGTTCCTCCGCCCAGGGAATACCGGTGATCCTGACCAGCGCCACTCCCATCACCACCGGACCGATCCACGTCAGCCACCAGCCGGGGCTCCCGATCGCCATCACCACATAGGCCCACCAGTGGACCCATTCGAAAAAGTAGTTCGGGTGACGTGAGAAGAACCAGAGTCCCTCGCGACAGACCCGGTCATGGTTCCAGGGCTTCGCGCGAAACCGGGCCAGCTGCCGGTCTGCGAGCGACTCGCCGGCGATGCCGACCATCCAGACAAGTACGCCGGCCAACTCCCACAAGCTGAACGGCGGTCGCGGATTCTGCATGACGGCCAGAAAGGGAAGAGAGAAGAGGACGATGGCGGCCGCTTGCAGCTGAAAGTACCCGAATATCCGAAGCGGCTCGTCCAATCGCCACAAGCGCCGCAATCGCTGATACCGCTGATCTTCGGTTTTGCCGATCACCCGATTGAGGAGAATGTATCCGCCCAGGCGCAGACCATAGATCGATGCCATGACGACCAGGAGTAGTTTCCGCTCGATCTCACCGGTCGCAAACCAGGCATAACCCGCCACGACAGCGACGAGCCCGACGCACCACCCGACATCTGCGAGCGAGACATTACGCCGGACCAGCTCGACTAGCCACAACAGAGCCATCCAGCCCGCCATCGCGATCCAAGCCCAAAGGAGCAGCGTGAGTGGATCAGGAGACATTGAGACCTCACGAACAAACGCGTGACTACGTCAGCGGATAGTCCCATACATCGATACCGGGCGTCGTGCGATTCAGCAACCATGAACGGAATCCGGGAATCGGAAATGAGAGAAGCCGCTGGAGCTTGTCACAGCGCATCGACAGATCCGGCGGCCGGGGCGGTCCGTGATACGTGGCCACCGATCCCGGCTGAAGGCATGATGCCAGCTCGGGATACCATGTCGCCAGCGCCTCGCCGATCTCCATTCGGGACAGCCGTTCGGCCCCTCCCAGATGATACAAACCGGACTGCTTCTGAGCGATCAATTCCCACACCGCGCGCGCCACGACACCGGCCGGTACCGGACTGCGAAACTCATCCGTAAACAACGTGAGGCGTAGATTTGCGGCGACGCTTCGACGCATGTCTTCCACGAAACTGCGGTCGCCGGTCGCTGAGGTCCCGGCCGTCAGGGCCAGACGGACCACCGTGTGCCGGGGATTGCTCAAGACGAACTCCTCAGCGACCGCTTTGGTTTCACCATACCGGTTGATCGGATTGATCCGGTCCGTTTCGACATACCGGCCTTGCCGACCGTCGA
>CAYHNM010000025.1:0-3939 GCA_964357985.1 uncultured Nitrospira sp.
CCGCGGCCACCACGGTCAGCGCGGCGGTCTTCCCGGCGGTCCTGTTGGCGATCCATCTGTCGGTCTTGCTGGCGATCCTGTTGCCGGTCCATCTGACGGTCTTGCTGCCGATCTTCCCGCCGGTCATTCTGCCGGTCTTCCCGACGATCTTCCCTGCGGTCTTGTTGCCGATCTGCACGGCGGTCTTCCCGCCGATCTTCCTGCCGGACGTCGGCTTGCGCCGAAGCGATGCTCGGGGCCAGGACTCCGGCCGTCGGCATGGCAGAGAGGATGGCGAGACCCATCAGAATGCTGGCTTTTACAAACGCTGCTGGTTTCATCATAAATCCTCCATGAGAGCGTGAAATAAGTTGCTAGGTACTGGCAAGGGAGAGGCGACCCGTCTGCTCTCTGGAGGAGAGCCTCTCGATGCCGTTCTGTTAAGTTGGACGAGGTGCAACGCAAAACGTAAACAGAACCAAGGGAGCCTGTAAAAAAAGAGCCGGCGGCGGGAGGGCCACCGGCTCTCGTGGGGCTGCGACGATCTACCGCAATGCGCCGGAGAGTACGGCGCTGTTGGCTATGGTTCCAATGCTGATGATATCCCCGGCCTTCAAGGTGGGCACCGCCTGGCCGTCCTGGGTGTTCAATTCCAGTTCGCCGCAAAGAAGCGTAGGTGTGGCTGGGCAGGCAGCCAACGCCATCGTGCCGACCTGAGCCGAAGCATTGACGAATACACCCAGCGCCGCCGGAGTAGTGCCGGGAAGATCCTCAGCTTCGACGTTGAGGCGCTTGCGATTGCCACGTGCTCGATAATCCGCTTTCCCCGATGCCACACCCGATATCATCTTGGCGCTCAAGCGTGTTTCAGCGTTTTGCGCCTGGGCCGGCAGCGTTGACGCAATCATCACACCGACGAATGCCACGAGAGAGAGTGAGAGTCCGATCTTTGTCATGATGACCTCCAAGTTAAGTTATATGGCCACGGTCTTGCCGCACATTCCCTGTGGCCTCCCCCACGGCACGATGGATGGAGAATGGGGCGGAGAAAGACACGTGGCCTCCTGGAGAGTCAGACGAGAGAAATGCCAATTCGTAAATAGAAGATCCTAGTGAGTGGTTTCTTTTATCGAGGAAGGCAGTGTTGTGTAGGCGGGAGGAGTCAGATGAAGATGAGCGGCAGGAAGGATTGGGTGCAAGGCAGCCGATGGAAAGGTTGGTTTCGTGGACGGAATGACCCTGCTAGAATGGCGATATGGAAGTCGTGACGACCCACCACAATGCGGATTTTGACGGTCTGGCGTCGATGGTCGCCGTGCGTAAGTTGTATCCCGATGTACGGTTGGTGCTGTCCGGCGGGGCACAGGAGACGGTGCATGCATTTCTCTCAGCGCATGATCTGAATCTCACCAAGCTGAAAGATCTCGATCTCGCACAAGTGACGAAGTTGATTCTGGTCGATACCCATGAGCCCGACCGTATCGGTCCGTTCAAGCAATGCTGGCTGGATCCGAAGGTCGAGGTGCTCGTGTTCGATCACCATGGAGCAGACCGTAGCGCGACCGGGATACCGGCAACCGAAAAAGCCATCAGCCAGGTCATCGAGACGGTCGGGGCGACGGCGACCATGCTGATTGAGCGGGTGCGGGAGGCTGGTGTCCCGCTCACATCGGTGGAAGCGACCGTGTTGGCGCTCGGCCTCTACGATGAAACCGGGTCATTCACATACTCCTCGACCACTCCGCGCGATCTGCAGGCTGCGGCCTTTCTCATCGGCGCCGGGGCGGACCTGAAAGTAATCGCTCAGACGCTGCACCAGCCGCTTGACCCGAATATTGTCGCGTTGCTGAACGATTTACTGCAGCATAGTGAAGTGCACTATCTGGAAGGCCGGAAGGTACTCGTGGCGACCAGCACCTTCGATCGTGATCGTGTGGAAGCGGCCGAGGCGGTGCATCAGCTGGTCGAGCTTGAAGGAGTGGACGCGGTATTGGTTGCGGTGGTGAACGAGGAGCATGTGGAAGTCATCGGGCGCAGCCGCACGCCGGAGATCGATGTCGGATGGATCGCACAGGAGTTCGGCGGGGGTGGCCACGCAGTGGCGGCGGCTGCGATTGTCAAAGGGCAGACGCTCACAGAGGTGAAGGAGCGGCTCGTGCAGTTGTTGACGGAGCGGTACCGACCGACGCTGTTAGCGAAGGATGTCATGACCAAGCCGGTCAAGACGGTCAGCGGAGAGGCTACGGTCAGCGAGACGGAACAGCGGATGACCAATTACGGCGTGAACGTCCTGCCGGTGTTGGACGGCAAAGATCGCTATGTCGGGTTGGTCAGCCGGGAGCAAATACAGAAGGCGCTGTTTCATCGATTGGGCAGGATGACGGCGGCCGATATTCTCCAGGCGGATCAGTTCACCGCACATCCGGACACCGACTTCCATACGATTGAGCAGGCGATGCTGGAGCGGAATCAACGATTCGTGCCGATTCTTGAGGGCGCGAGCGTCGTCGGGGTCATTACGCGTACAGATCTACTCAGGGCCTGGCATGACGATGTCCTGCGTTCCGTGAAGATTCGTCCCAAACTGACGGACCCGACCGGCGTGCCCGGGCTGTTGCATCATCGTAGTCTCAAGAGACAACTGCAGGAGAAGCTGCCGCCGCGCCTCTTCACGCTGATCAAGGAGGCCGGACAGCTGGCTGATCGGCTGGATCTGCCGCTCTATGTGGTGGGAGGCTGCGTGCGCGACCTGTTGCTGGGGATCGAAAATCTCGATCTCGACCTGGTGGTTGAAGGCGACGGGATCGCGTTTGCGCGCAAGCTGGCGGCGGAACAGTCGGGGCGTGTGAAGGCGCATGACCGATTCGGCACGGCGGTCATCGTCCTGCCGGATGGATTTACCCTCGATGTGGCCACGGCCCGAACCGAGTACTACGAATATCCGACGGCGCTTCCGACCGTCGAACAAAGTTCTATCAAGAAGGATTTGTACCGCCGGGACTTTACGATGAATACGCTGGCGGTCCGTCTGAACGGCCGGGGGTTCGGAGAGGTCCTCGATTTCTATGGCGGTCAGCGGGATCTGAAGAATCAAGTCATCCGCGTCCTCCATAGTCTGAGTTTCGTCGAAGATCCGACCCGCGTCTTCCGCGCGATCCGGTTCGAGACGCGTTTCGGGTTTCACCTCGGCAAAGACACCGTGGCGTTGATTAAGGCGGCGGTCAAGATGGCGCTCTTTAAGAAACTCTCCGGCCACCGGCTCTTAGAGGAGCTGAAGGCCCTCTGTTCTGAGCGGGAGCCGAAGTCGGGGTTGAAGCGGCTGGCCGAGCTCGATCTCCTTCGTTTCATTCATCCGAAACTCGTCTGGACTCCACGGCTGGGGAAATTGCTGTTTGCCGTCGAAGAAACGCTCGATTGGTATCGGTTGCTCTATCTGGATCACAAGCTGGAGGCCTGGCTGGTCTACATGATGGCGATCGCGGCGGTCTTGCCTGATCGCGGGGTGGCGGATCTGTTGAAGCGGTTTCCTTTTAGTGAGCGCGAAGCGACGACAGTGAAAGCCATGCGCGGAGGAGCCCATCGTCTCCTACGGCAACTCAGTAAGCAGCCGCCGTTGAAACCATCCGGGGTCTGCCGGGTATTGGAGGAAGTGCCGGATGAAGCGCTCCTGGCTATCATGGCCCAGAGCCCGTCCGACCGGGTGAAGCGGCAGGTGTCGGCCTATCTCACCGCCTGGAGGCAGGCCAAACCCAGACTGACGGGGAAAGATCTTCAAGCCATGGGTATCAAGCCGGGGCCGATCTACAGCAAGGTACTCGGCCAGCTTCGTGACGCGCATTTGGATAGTCTCGTCAAGACAGAGTCAGACGAGCGGACGTTCATCGAGAACTTCATCCGCCGTTGATCATGGGTGGGATTAACTCGACGGTGAAATCGTCAGCGAGACTTCATTCGGAAGTA
>CAYHNM010000025.1:4039-10218 GCA_964357985.1 uncultured Nitrospira sp.
CATGGGTGGGATTAACTCGACGGTGAAATCGTCAGCGAGACTTCATTCGGAAGTAACAACGTCACGTTGGCGTGGTTGGCCCCATCCGGTTGAATGATCGCGAACAGCGGAACCGGTTGCGGCACCGTGCTCGGCGGCATGGTCAGCAGGGCCGGGAAATCGATCAACGGTGAGATCGTGGCCAGGCTCGCGAGTCTCAGTCTGAACGCTATCAAGACGTCGCGCAACCGTCCGGACTGCTCTTCCTGGGAGAGCGATTGATTCGTGACAATTCCGATATCCCATAACGGCTTGGTGATGGTGACTGGAAATGTGAGACCGAGCTCCTTGGCTGTCGGCGTGACATCGATCAATATTCCAGACTGAATCGCTTCCTGCCGATCCCTGATGGTCGGGACGCCTGGTCCTGCGGTTGTATCCTCTGCCGTATCAGGCTGATTCGGAATTGTCTCCGGGGCGCTCTCCCCTTTAGCGGATGGAACCACCGGTAGCTTCGCTTCCAGCTCAGCGAGCACGGCATCGACTTCTGGATGCGCCGCGACGACGTCCTTTGGCAAGGCGTCCACAATACCATCGTAGATCACCCGTGCAGAGGCCGACCAAACGGGATTAAACGGGCGGCCGGCGAATGCGGCATCCGCAGCCTTCTTTTCGTCATTCGTCAGTGTTTTGGGAGTGGTGTTGTTTGTCATAGTTCATTAGATAAGCCCGATGATCAGAAGGTCAAGGGGCGGGGGAGGAGGCAAGGTGAAGCCCGGGGAAGGCTCGTGCTATAGTTTCGCGCATGGCGCAAATGGACTACTACCGCGTGCTGGGCGTCTCGCGTGAGGCCTCCGACGACGAGATCAAGAAGGCCTACCGCAAGCTGGTCTTCCAGCATCATCCTGATCGGAACCCCGACGCCAAAGATGCGGAGGCGAAGATCCGCGAGATCAACGCGGCCTATGAGATTGTCGGCGATACGGAGAAGCGGCGCAGCTATGACCGACTTTATTGGGGTGACGAGCCCCGCGCGGACTTTGTGGATCTGTCGGTCATTCTCCATGAGATGGAGCAGAAGCTCTTCGATGAGGGACGAAAAGAACTGTTCGCGCTGCTGGTGAAGAATGTGGCCAGAGTAAAAGCCGAGTTGGCCATCCTGCGCGAGCGGACCGTGGCGGCGCAGGGCTATGACACATTTAAAGAGGATCTGGTTGCAGAGCGGGGTGCGGAGGTGATGGATGATTTTCTCACCGAGGAGATGGAGGCGCGCAAGGGGCGACTCGTCGAAGTGGCTGCCGAGATGATGGTGTCGCAAGGGGTGGTGAAGAAGAGCGACGAAGGCGGATTTCGCTCATTGCGAGGACAGCTGGAGGACAGCTTCCGAAAAGGCCGCATCCACGGATACGCCTCGGCCTTGGAGCTCTTCTACGAGCGGCGGTAAGACGTCAGTCGTCACACGTCAATCGAGAGGAGCAGAATGACGTTTCCTCCGTTTGCGAATGACGCATGACGTCATTGTGCCAACGATCCTGCCACGAATTTGCCCGCCTGCATCACACCCATGATTCTGCTGCGGTCTCGCAAGTACTCAATCCGCTTGAGCGGGTTGCCATCCACAATAACCAGATCCGCCTGCCGGCCTCGCATCAGGGTGCCAACCGTGTCATGAATGCCGATTAAGCGCGCGGCGGCCGCGGTTGACGCGAGAATTGCTTCCATCGGGCTCATGCCGAACGCCACCATCCGTTCCAGTTCCTGCGCATTGTCTCCGTGGTAGTTGAAAGGGGTTCCTGCATCGGTGCCCATGGCAATGCAGAGTCCGCTCTGATGGGCCTTCTTGAAGCTCGCTTGATGGCGTTTGGTCATCGCCTTGGCCTTGTCGAGCGCGCTGACGGGAATGCCGCAGCCCGGCCGTCCCGCCGCAGTGGTGGAAAGTGCAGAGAGCGTCGGGACCATGTAGACCCCGTGTGTTTTCATCAATTCACCGGCCTCGTCATCGAGCAAGGTGGCATGTTCGATGGAGTGGACGCCGGCGCGAATCGCGTTTTTCATGCCGGAAGCCCCGTGTGCGTGGGCGGCCACTTTCTTCTGTGCTCGGCGGGCTGTCGCGACAGCGGCAGTGAGTTCGTCCATGGTCATCTGCGCCTGATCCGGTGACGTACCTGGAGTGAGGACGCCGCCTGAGGCGATGACTTTAATCACTCCGGCCCCGGCTGCCAGCTGGGCGTCGACGGCACGCTGGACTTGCTCGATTCCCTCGACTTCCTGACCGATGAAGCGGGCATGGCCGCCGATCATGCAGATCGCGAGACCGGCGCCGACAATGCGAGGACCCGGCAGGACTCCCGCGTCGATGGCGTGCTTCAAAACAAAGATGGAGTGGTCGCGCGAGCCGACATCGCGGATGGTTGTGAAGCCCGACTCCAGTGTCTGCCGTGCATGGCGCGCTGATTTCAACAGCGTCATGGAGGGAGCATCCGATTCGACCGTGGCGACGACGTCCGGCTCTCCTCCCAGACAGAGGTGCACGTGACAATCGATCAAGCCGGGGATGACCGTCAGGCCTCGGCCGTTGATTCTGGTCACGCCTTTCGGGATCGTCAGGGTGCGGCTCGATCCCGTGGCGACGATCTTACTGCCGCGGATCAGAATGGTGGCGCGTTCGATCGTGTAGCCGGTTCCGTCAATGAGGCGAACATGCTGAATGGCGATGGCCATGGGATTATTCTCCGACCGGGAAGGTAATGACGATGCCGCCCATCACATCGTTCAATTTGAAATCGCGGCGTGGGCTGTTGGAGTGCTGGTTGTGGCAATCGACGCAGGCTTGCGAACCGGCCCGGTCGGCATAAATGGCTTGGAAGTAGCGCGTGCCGCCTTTGGTGATGTAGCCGTAGTGCGGTTTGTCAGGGTTCTTGTCCACCGCGGCGAGGCCGAGGCGTTCAAAGTCGCTGTTGGGGCCGTTCCAGACATAGATCGGTGTGAGGCTGGCTAGGCGGAATGAAAACTTCAGATCTTTCAGCGAGACGAGCCGGCCGGATTCCATCAGGTATTGGGCCGGCAGCGCGACGCCGCGTTCGTCTTTCCAATGTTCGTGCGCCTGAATCCCTTCTTTCTGCAGTTTCACCACGACGTTGTCCGTATAGTTGTTGCGATTGGCTTCAAGGATAGCCTGGATGAACGCCGCGACTTTTTCCGGCGAGACCATGTCCGTCTTCATGGAATTGGCCAACGTCAGTTTGAAGATCCAGAAGAAAGTGACGCTCATCAACGCGAAGACCACGGCCCCTAGCACCACTAAGAGAGGACGGCTCATGCTGTGTACTCCTTTCGCACAGTTCGGCTATAGACTCGTGCGGCAGCTTGTAGCGCGACCCCCGGCGTGGAGAGCCAGCCGAATCGGATCAACACTTCTTCGAGTGCGTTGAGGAAGGTCAACACGTTCGCTTCCGTGCTGGACTCGCCCATCAATCCGATACGCCAGACCTTGCCTTTGAGCGGACCCAGCCCCCCGCCGATTTCAATGCCGTAGATCTGGAGCAGCTGTTGGCGGACTGCGGCTTCATCGATATGCGGAGGGATTGTCACGCAGGTTAACATCGAGAGCCGATGCTCCGTCAGGGGAAGTGGCGTGAGCTCCAGCTCCATGAGCCCAGCCACTAATGCCTCGCCGTTGAGCCGGTGACGCACAACGCGGGCGGGCAGTCCTTCCTCCTCCACCAGTCGCAGCGCTTCGCGTAGTGCGTAGATCATCGATATCGGTGCGGTGTGATGATAGGCGCGTGACTCTTCGGCCCAGTACTCTGCGACCAGCGCCATATCCAGGTACCAGCTTTGGCAAGGGGTGCGACGACCTTTGATGATGGATAGGGCGCGCGGACTCAAGGTGAGCGGCGCCAGTCCCGGCGGGCAGCTCAGACATTTCTGCGTCGCGCTGTAACAGACATCAATCCCCAGGCGATCGACATCGACCGGAATGCCGCCGAGCGAGGTGACGGCATCGACGATCAGCAGCGCGTTGTGATCCCGGCACAGCGAGCCGATCGCGTCGAGCGGTTGGCACGCGCCGGTTGACGTTTCTGCATGGACCAGTGCCACGGCTTTCACCGGTCCCGACCGGCGCAAGGCCGACTCAATCATCTCCGTGGGAATAACCTGGCCCCAGGGTATCTCCAGCCTGATGGCTTTGCCGCCGCATCGTTCGATGACCGTGGCGAGGCGCGTGCCGAAGACGCCGTTCACCCCGACGATCACGACATCCCCTGGTTCGATCACGTTGACGATGGCCGCTTCCATCCCGGCCGATCCGGTTCCGGACACCGCAATGGTGAAGGGATGGGTGGTGGCGAACACGAACCGGAGTAAGTGCTGCACATCGTTCATGATCCCGAGGAACGCGGGATCGAGATGGCCGAGCAACGGCGTGGCAAGGGCCTGCAAGACACGGGGGTGCACCATGCTGGGACCGGGGCCGAGCAACAGGCGCCGGGGAGGAACAAAGTTGCGCATCATACCGAAGTCTCCGAACGGTTTTGCGGGGTTAGTATAGCCAAGTCCGGCGTGAGAGGCCACGTGATAGTGGCGGGATTTTGGCCGCGTGCTGACAGGCTGTTCAGAAGGGCCGTTCAGCCAGGCCGCAGCGAGTGAAGAGGCGAGGCGTACGCTTCGGTACGTTGAGCCTCTGAATGAAGCGAGAACGCCGCTGGCGGACTTTCTCAACAACCTGGGGGAGAGGATCTAGCCATTTCGAGGGATAGGTGCCCGCGAGGCGCCGATGGTATAGTCACCCCTATGATTGATGCATGTAAGCAAGAGGACGACCAGACAGGTTTTGCCGAGACTCCTTCGCCATTCAACGGGCCCGATCGCCCGCGCTTTTCGTTCGGGGTCAGTCTGTTTGCCGCGATGCTGCTCATCACGGCCTTGGGCGCGCTGCTCTGGTTGTCTTCCAATTCACCCAAGCTTGATCGATTTGAGGATCCTGAGCGGGCGCTGGACCTGATGGTCAGCCGGACGATGGAGGCTCAAGACGGCTTGCTGCTTGCGCCGGACTGGCAGCAGCGAGTTACAGCTTGGACGGCCGGCAGCAATGACGTCGAGCGGACGCAGGTGATCCAGTGGTATCAGGAACTTGTGGCAGCAACCGCCTCGCCGGCAGCGAAATTGCGGTTGGCGATTCTGCAAGCCGAATCCGGACACCCATCGGACGCGCTGGCCGCGGCCAACATCTGGGCCGGTGAGGATGCGCCGCTGTCTCTGTATGCAGAGTTCATCGAAGGTGCCTATGGCGAGGGTCCGCTCACGAGCGAACGTGAAATGGAATTGCAATCTGCCTTGGCGGAGGCCCTTCCGGCCGGATGGTTTTACAATCATCTCGCGGCAGCTTTGGCTGAGCGAGCGGGTGACGTGGCCTTGGGCGCGACCGTGCGCGAACAGATGCATGCCCGCGGGGCGCGGATTCAAGTGTTTTCACAATTGCTCACGGGCCTGGAACTGCTGGGGTTGATCGGCGGGTCGCTCCTGTTGCTGCGATTCGCCTGGTTGAAGATTCGACGGGTCGATGGCCTGCGCCTGCATCAGCCCGGGGTGCCGCCGCCCTGGCCCGGAGGCATCGGCACGGCGGTGCTCTTGCGAGGCGGCGCACTGGGCGCGGTTCTCTCACTGACATTTATTTCAATGGCACCGTCAGAGAATGTCTCGCTGCGCGCCGTGGCGATTCCGATGGCCAACCTGCCGTTGTTGGGGATGGCCTATTACTACTTGCTGAGACCATCGGGATTGAATATCGTCACCGGGTTTGGCTTGCAGATCCAGTGGCGGCAAATCGGGCGGCTGGCGGGTGTGGTGCTCGCGGTGGTCGCGGCCGGGCTGTGGGGCGAGTGGGTGATGGGGCGGATTGCGGAGTCGCTGCACCTGGCCAACCACTGGACGGAATGGTTCGACCCTGATTTGGTCTGGGCCTCGGGATCGGTGTTGACGATCAGCTTGCTGGAGTATGTGGTCTTTGCGCCGATCTTCGAAGAGCTGGCATTTCGCGGCATCTTGTATGCGATCTTGCGCCGTCGGCTGAATCCGTTCCCGGCGGCCCTCATCAGCGCCGGCATCTTTGCTTTAGCTCACGGCTACGGGCTCATCGGCTTTATCAGCGTGCTGTGGAGCGGCGTGCTCTGGGCCTGGCTCTATGAGCGAACCGGCAG
>CAYHNM010000026.1:0-10131 GCA_964357985.1 uncultured Nitrospira sp.
GGGGATGCCAGTGCGACGGTCGTGCAGCGCGATGAGCACGGCACGAAAATCAAGGTTGTGAGCCCGGTTCCGGTTGTCGACTTCCTGCGGGCTCACGGGTGTATGCCGCTTCCTCCCTATATCAAGCGCTCCGCGCAGCCGGAGGACCAAGTCTGGTATCAAACCTGTTTTGCGGATCGAGAGGGTGCGATCGCGGCTCCGACGGCCGGGCTCCACTTTACGCCCGAGCTTATGGTCCGGTTGCGGGATAGAGGAGTTGAGACAGCTGTGGTTACGTTACATGTAGGCCCTGGGACCTTTAAGCCGGTAGTCGTTGAGCATATTGAAGACCATCAGATGGGAGCGGAATGGTTTGACGTGAGTGAGCGGACGGTAGGGGCAATCCTCAAGACGAAACGAGCGGGAGGACGAATAATCGCGGTTGGGACCACCGCAGTCCGTGCGCTCGAATCAGCTGCGCAGCAGGCCGGAGGGCTTCAGGCGGTAGTCGGTGAGAGCCGGCTGTTTATCACGCCGGGATTTCACTTCAACGTGGTCGATGCCCTCATGACGAATTTTCATTTGCCTCGCACGACGCTTCTGATGCTGGTCTCTGCACTAGCCGGCGTGGAAATGATGCGGAAAGCCTATGCTGAAGCGGTGGAGCATCGCTACCGCTTTTATAGTTATGGCGATGCGATGCTGATCCTCTGAGCAGGCGATTTGGAGCGAGTGGCCTGTCTATGCGCGATCAGTGTTACAGCAGTTCCCGATGAACTTTGACGGGGATTTTGCCTTTGAGCGACTCCTGAAACGCCACCAACGCGCGCTGTTGCTTTTGGAAGAGCATATCTTCCAGCACGCGATCCTTTGCCGCGGTGGCTTTGGTGGGATCAGCGTCCGGTTGCCTGGTCATCAGTGCCTGTCCTTCGGAGATCTCCGACGGCGTTAAGGCAACCGCATCCCGGACAAACATTCTCGCTTTATTGCCGAGGATTTCCTTGGCCTGTGCCTCTTCAAAGACTTTCGGGGTGAGATGATTTGCGGCCAGGAGTCGTTGATAGAGCTCCGGATCGAACGCCCCGTTTTTTTGAAACTCAGGGACTTGCACGATCATTTCGCGCAGGTCTCCGTCGGAGACGGTGATGCCCATATCTTTTGCGGCCATCAGCCAGAGGCGGTTGTCGACGAGTTGTTCGATCACGAATTGCTTGATCGTTTCATCCTTGAACTCTCCCGGCACTTTTTCTTTGTAGAAGCGGTACATGTTTTCGTAGGCGCGCCGAAACTCATCGCGCGTGACGGACAGGTCGCCGACTGTGGCAACGGTGTTTCCCGGCTGGTCCCCGAATCCCCACCAGCCCATGGTAATCACAAAGGCAATGGCCAGGATGCCCATGATTGATTTTAAGAGCCAGGGATGGTTGTGCGATGCGTCGCGCATTACCTTGATCATGGAAATCCTCTCAGTCGCAAAATGGTTCGCGGATTGTACTTGGCGCTGGGGCTGAAGGCAAGATCATGAGTGGTCATCGACCGTGAATGGTCTGGCGGAGAGCGATGGGTTGTGAGGGGTCGATTGATGGACGAATCAGCCCCCGTATTCGGCCACGTATTATCCCTATTGGAGCCTGCCAGGGTCGTTTCGAAGAGAAATTGTACAAGTATGAGGAAAGAATGCTGTTTGTTTGTGCAAGTTGTTTGATTTTGTTATACTTTGCCATTAATTAGAAGGAGATTCCTTGATAGGGGCAGGCCCAGTTGCGAAGCTCATCGAAGGAGCGGTCTATCCCAAGGCATACGTGCTCAATCGGTTTATTGCGAAGCTCATCGATTTGTTCATTGTCGTGGCCGCTGATGAGGTTGCACCGCCAGTCGGGTTTCTGTCAGGACTGGCCTACATTCTGATTGCGGACGGTTTTGCGGGTGGGAGAAGTATCGGGAAGCGGCTGGTGGGTTTGCAGACCATGCGTCTCGATGTTCGTGAGACGGCCGGATTTCTGGAATCGATTATTCGGAATTTGCCATGCGGCGTAGCCCAGCTGTTGTTTGCGGTGCCGTATGTCGGGTGGATCGGGTCTGCGGCAGTGTTGGCATTTGAGAGTGTCTTGATTGTAGGAAATGAGCATGGACGGCGCCTCGGTGACGAGGTTGCGCGTACCCAGGTACTGGATGCAGGACAGTTAGCGGTACCCGACTAAATTTATGAATAGCGAGGGACTCGCGCAGCGCGTAGCGAGTTCATGACGAAGGGAGAGTGCCGTGGGGTTCACGGGAGATGTGTTCGGATGGTTTTCCAACGATCTTGCGATCGATTTGGGGACAGCGACGACACTGGTGTATGTGCATGGGAAAGGCATCGTCCTGAACGAGCCCTCGGTGGTGGCGGTGGAAAAGAAAACCGAGAAGGTCCTGGCGGTCGGCGCCGATGCGAAAAAGATGCTCGGCCGAACCCCCGGGAACATTGTCGCCGTCCGGCCGATGAAAGAGGGCGTGATTGCCGACTTCGAGATGGCCGAGCAAAT
Source organism: uncultured Nitrospira sp. (assembly GCA_964357985.1). Lineage (GTDB taxonomy): Bacteria > Nitrospirota > Nitrospiria > Nitrospirales > Nitrospiraceae > Nitrospira_D. Next base: position 2,505 of record CAYHNM010000026.1, read on the forward strand.
GCTCAAGCATTTTATCCGCAAGGCGCACAATCGAAGCGCCTTTGTCCGTCCACGGATCATCATCGGCGTCCCTTCACGCATCACCCAAGTAGAGCAACGCGCGGTTCGTGACTCAGCCGAGTTGGCCGGCGCGCGAGAGGTCTATCTGATCGAAGAGCCGGTGGCGGCCGCCATCGGGGCGGGACTCCCGATTACCGAACCGTCCGGCAACATGGTCGTCGATGTGGGCGGCGGCACGACGGACATTGCGGTGATTTCACTCGGCGGTATCGTCTATAGCGAATCGGTGAAGGTAGCCGGCGATCGGATGGACGAAGCGATCATGAATTACATCAAGAAGAAGTATAACTTGCTTATCGGCGAACATATGGCGGAACGGGTCAAGTTCGAAATCGGGTCGGCCTATCCCTTCGAAGAGCGCAAGACGATGATGATCAAGGGGCGGGACCTGATTTCCGGCATTCCCCGCACGCTGGTCGTCGACGATGCCGAAATTCGAGAAGCGTTGCAGGAACCGATCGGAACGATCGTCAATGCCATTAAGGTTGCGTTGGAAAACACTCCGCCGGAATTGGCGGGAGATATTATTGACCGCGGAATCGTACTGACGGGTGGAGGCTCCCTGTTGAAGGGAATGGATACGCGATTCCGTGAAGAGACAAATTTGCCGATCATTACGGTCGACGACCCGCTCACCTCGGTGGTTTTAGGGGTCGGGAAGATTCTGGACGAACTGGATCTTCTCCGTAAAGTGTCGGTCATGTCTCAATGCAGTAGCCTCCGGTAAGGTTCCTTCCTCCCCATGCGGATGGCCAACTTTCGTTCATCATACGGCGCCCGGCGTCTTGCCCTCGGGGTGTTTCTCTCCGTGCTCCTCGGTTTCTTCCTGCTGCCCCACCAGCTTCAGACTCTCTTCCAGGAAATCGGCGGTCCGGTCGGATGGGTGCTCAGTTGGCCGATCCGTCTCGTCGCCTCGGTGCAAGGCGGAATCGGGGAGACCTGGAGCCATTACGTGGCTTTGCAGGACGTGGAAGACGAGAATCGGCAATTGCGGAAAGAGCTTGAGCTGTTGCAGGGACAAAATAGTCAACTGCGTGAGGCCGCTTCGGCGACGGACCGGTTGACGGCCTTGCTTGAATTCAAGGCGCAAGCGCTCCCGACGATGATCGCGGCGCAGGTCATCGGCCGTGATACGGGAAATTGGTATCGGACCATTCTCCTGAATAAGGGGAGTACTGACGGGATACAAGCGGACATGGGTGTAGTGACGTCCGCCGGCGTCGTCGGACGAGTGGTGAAGACGACGATGGCGACCGCGGTGGTGCTCTTGGTGTCCGATCCCAACAATGCCATTGCCGGGCTGATTCAGCGAACACGAGATGAAGGCATTGTCGAGGGGACGACCCCGGGTCTGGCTCGGCTCAAGTATATTCCCTTGCTCTCGAATGTTCGTGCCGGCGATCGCGTGGTGACCTCCGGACTCGTCGGGGGCTTTCCGCGCGGACTCGCCATCGGCACCATTACCACCATCGGCAAAGAGGAAGGCGCCTTGTTCCAATCCGCTGAATTGCGTCCGGAAGTTGACGTGAATCGAGTTGAAGAAGTCCTGGTCATTCAGTCTCCCTATATTCCTGGCGAGGACGGAAAGAGCGACGGGCCTCTCCCGAAAGCCAAACCGTGAAGATTGTCGTATATGCCTGTGCCGTCGCTGCCCTGGTGGCGGTGCATACCACCGTGCTTCCGTATGTCAGTGTGTGGGGAGTCAAACCGGACATCGGGCTTGTGGCGGTTTGTCTTATCGGCCTCCTGTCAGGTGAATTGGAGGGGTTGGTTGTCGGGCTGTTCGTAGGATGGGCCATGAGTTTGTTTTCCGCCACCGACCTTGCGGCAAGCATGGTGGCCAAGGGGAGCGTGGGATTTCTTGCCGGGCTGGCCGGCCGCCAGGTAGCCCAGGTCACTCCGTTGGTGTTGGTCAGCGGCCTGGTTGTCGCGTCAACCCTTTCGAGTCTGATGACCATCTGGTCGCTCAAACCGAACGATCAGCAAGATATCTGGTGGATGATTCGGACGATCCTCATGCCGCAAGCCTGTTTCGATGCAGTGGTCGGAGGACTGTGTTATTGGCTGATCTGGAGCCGGTTGAATCTTGACCGGCTGGCAGAGGGGCGAGAGTTCTAGGAGTCAACGTGGCAACCAGTAGTACCCATGAGTCTGAGCTTGGAGAGTTGCAGCGGCGGCTCATGTTGCTGCGTGTGGGGCTGCTCCTGGTCGTCGGGCTCCTGGCGGTACGGTTGTGGCATCTGCAGATACGTGAAGGACCGTACTACCGCGATCTCTCAGAGAATAATCGCACCAGATCGGTGCTGTTGGAACCGGCCAGAGGACTGATCTACGATCGGCACGGGGTCTTGCTCGCCAACAACGTGCCGAGCTTTAGTCTCTATGTCACCCTGGAAGACGTCAAGGATCGGGAGGGGTTGGTCCAGAATCTGGCGGACTTGCTCGGACTCGATCCGGTCATGATCCGGAAAAAGCTGGCGGTGCGAGGCAGTAAGATGCTGCCGAAAAAAATAAAAGACCGGTTGACCTTGCGTGATGCCACGGTGATCGAATCCCATCGTCTTGATCTCCCGGGTGTCATGATTCAGGTAGAGTCGCAGCGGAACTATCCCGGGGGTATGGCCGCAGCCCATCTCCTCGGGTATGTCGGAGAAATTTCTCCTGAACAACTCGAGAAGCCGGAATTTGCGGATCTCCATCAGGGCAGTGTTGTCGGGCAGTATGGAGTGGAGAAATCGTTTGATCGGCACGTGCGAGGCCAGGCCGGACAAAAAAGCGTCGAAGTGGATGCCTTGGGGCACGAGAAGCGGACGGTTCTGGTGGATAAACCACTTGCCGGAAACGATCTCTATCTCACGATTGATATTAAGCTACAGAAGGTGGCGGAGGAACTGCTGGGAGAAGAGTCCGGTGCGATTGTCGCCCTGGATCCCACGAGTGGTGATGTACTGGCCATGGCGAGCCGTCCGGGCTTCGATCCGAATATTATGTCGCGAGAGCTCACGCCGAAACAGTGGGTTGAGATTGTCCAGGATGAGAGACGCCCGCTCAATAACCGTGCGTCGCAAGGACAGTATCCTCCCGGTTCCACGTTCAAAGTACCGATGGCCGTCGCGGCCCTGGAGTCCAATACCATGTCGCCGTCGAGTTCTGTGCTCTGCACGGGCGGGTACCAATTCGGCAAGCGCATCTATCACGATTGGAAAGCGACCGGTCACGGGTATGTCGATCTTCACAAGGCGCTCGTTCAGTCCTGTGACGTGTATTTTTACACCATTGGGCAACGGATGGGGATCGATACAATGGCGGAGTATGCCAAGGACTTTGGTCTTGGGCACGAGACCGGCATTGAATTGCCTTCGGAGCGGGTGGGGTCTATCCCTTCAACGGCCTGGAAGCTGAAAGTGAAAAAAGAAGCCTGGCTGCCGGGTGAAACGATTTCTGCCGCGATCGGGCAGGGATATGTCACGGTGACGCCTCTACAAATGGCCAGCATGATCGGCACCGTGGCCAATGATGGTGTCAGTTATCGTCCGCGTCTGGTGCAGGCCATCATGGATCGCACCACCGGAAATTTACAGGAGATGCCGGCGGTTGCGCGAGGAAAGGCGCATGCCAAGCCAGAGACGTTTCGAATTATTAAAGAGGCGTTAGCGGCCGTGGTCACTGAGGGTACGGCGACCCGTGCGAAGTCTTCGATCGTGACGATCGGGGGAAAAACCGGGACGGCGCAAGTCGCGGCTCTGGGGAAAGAGAAGAAGGCGGAGAAAGACATTCCCAAGAAGTTTCGAGATCATGCCTGGTTCGTGGCGTTTGCGCCGGTCGAAGCTCCCAAGATTGCCGTGGCGGTGCTGGCTGAGCATATGGGGCATGGTGGGTCGGCGGCGGCGCCGCTGGCCAAAGAAGTGATTGAGACCTATATGAAGCTGCGCTCGCAGGAGCCGGTGGTTGTCCCGCAATCGTAGTGCAGGTGAAGGCACGGTTGTTGTGTGTGAATTTTTATGATTGATCGTCTGACCGACAACCGCGGGCTCGATAGTTTCGACTATCGCTTTCTGGCCTTAGTGCTGGCCATTCTTGGGATCGGTGTCCTCTCGATTCACAGCGTGACGCACAGCCAGCAAACCGGCCTCGCCCCCTATTACATCAAGCAGATGGCCTGGATTCTCATGGGCAGTGCGGCCTTCGTGTTTATGCTGGTGTCGGACTATCACCGCATCGCACGGATGGCCTATCCACTCTATGGGGTCGTGCTGCTGATGCTGGCGTTTGTGCTGCTCGAGGGGCGAACGAGCAAGGGGGCGCAGCGCTGGATCGCGCTGGGCCCGTTCAGTTTTCAGCCATCCGAATTTGCCAAGCTGGTGTTGATTCTTGTCCTGGCGCATTACTACTCGAAGACGCCCCGGGTGGGATGGCTGCAGCGGGTGATCATGCCGGGGATGTTGATGTTTCCCGGTCTGGTGTTGATCCTCAAACAGCCTGATTTGGGTAGTGGATTGAGTTTCGTGGCCGTCTATGCGGCCATGCTGTTGATGGTCGGCGTGCGGTCGAAGGCATTGGGTGTCATCCTCCTTCTTGTGGTCATGTTGTTCCCGTTTGCCTGGGAAGGGGTCTGGGGGTCCTTGCATGATTATCAACGACAGCGCATTATGGCCTTCGTTGACCCGGACTACGATCCGGGAGGGAAGGGCTATCACGCCCTGCAGTCCAGAATTGCGATCGGATCCGGGGAGCTGATGGGAAAAGGACTCTACGGGGGGACGCAAAGTCAGCTGAAGTTCCTCCCGGAAGGCCATACAGATTTTGTGTTTGCCGTCTATGCGGAAGAATGGGGATTCCTGGGAGTGTTGCTGTTGCTTGTGCTGTTTGTCGCACTGATCTGGCTCTCCCTGGAGATTGCATCGAAAGCGAAAGATCAATTGGGAGCGTTACTCGCCGCCGGTATTGTCGCCATGTTGTGTTTTTGTGTCGTGGTGAATATCGGAATGACGGCCGGGATGTTCCCGATCGTCGGAATTCCGCTGCCCTTGATGAGCTACGGAGGCAGCGCGACGGTGATGACCATGGCGTCGTTGGGATTGTTGCTGAACGTCAAGCGGAGACGGCTGAGTTTGTTCTATTGAGCAGGGATACGGGTGTTGAGCGGTGTGAATGAGTGGAGTGTTGCGAGGCGTGGGATTGAGTCGCTGGAATGTGGCGTCGATGGTGGATGTGGCGGACCTGGGCACCGTGCCTGCGTCTGTCGCCCATCGCGTCGTTCTAGGGCTCGCAGATTAAAGGAGTAGTTATGGGAATTGAGATTGCGATTTCGGTCGCGCGGGAAGAAACCCGTGTGGCGGTATTGGATGGCGGTGTGGTCACTGATTTATTCGGTGATCGGGCCAAACATAAGGATTTCGTCGGGAACGTGTACAAGGGGAAGGTCGCGAAGGTGCTGCCGGGCATGCAGGCGGCGTTCGTGGATATCGGCTTGGAGAAAGCCGCGTTCATGCACGTGTCCGATCTTTCGGAAGAGGCCGAGCCGGGTGACACGCTGGTTGATGCGACCGACGACGATGATGATAAAGATGCGGACATGCTCAGGCCGAAACGCCAGAGTGCCAAGCCCATCGAGCAGCTGCTGACCGAAGGGCAGGAATTGATGGTCCAGATCTCCAAAGGACCGATCGGGACGAAGGGGCCACGGGTGACGACCTACGTGTCGCTCCCCGGCCGCTACCTGGTCTTCATGCCGAACGTCGAGCATATCGGGGTTTCCCGCCGGATCGCGAAGGATGAGGAGCGCGCCCGATTGAAAGACATCATGCGCCGGGTTCGTCGCCAGGGATGCGGCTATATCGTGCGCACGGTGAGCGAAGGCGTCAAAGAGGATGAACTGAAGTCCGATGTCGACTTTCTCCACGTGCTCTGGCAAGACATCCTGACCAATCGGGAAAAGCTGGGCGCGCCGGCGTTGCTGCATACGGATTTGAGCCTCAGTTTTCGCGTGGTGCGCGATCTGTTCGGGAGGAAAGTGGACCGCCTGTGGATCGATTCGCGTCAGGAGTATGATGCCGTTCGAGACTTCGTGCAGCGGTTTTCTCCGGAGCAGACGTCCCGCATTCATTGCTATGACAAGGATGAAAGCCTCTTCGACCATTTGGGCATCGAGCAAGAGATCACGCGCGCGACGAGCCGGAGGGTCTGGCTGAAATCCGGAGGTCACTTGGTGATCGATCATACCGAGGCCATGACGGTTATCGACGTCAATACGGGACGATTTGTCGGGAAGCGGGATCAGGAAGAGACGATCCTCCGCAATAATTTGGAAGCGGCCAAAGAAGTGGCCTACCAGATGAAGCTGCGCGGAATCGGCGGCATCATTATCGTCGACTTTATCGACATGGAACGGGAGAAGAATCGGGACAAGGTCTATCACGCGCTGGTGGATGCGATGGCGTCGGACAAAGCGCGAACCAGAATCTCGAGGATTTCGGACCTTGGACTGATTGAAATTTCTCGGGAACGTGTCCGCGAAGATCTGCTGCGGTCTTTGTCCGAGCCGTGCCACTACTGTGAAGGCCGCGGCTATACCAAGTCTCCGACGACGGTGGCCTACGAGATTTTTCGGGAGATTCGGAAGATCGGCGAATCGGGGGAAAGTCAGCGGATCGTCATCGGGGCCCACCCCAGCGTTGCGGGGTTGCTCCAGGATGAAGAGCGTCAAGGCCTAGAGATGCTGGAGCGTGAATGTTCGGCGAAGATCATCATCACTCCGGACAGTCAGTTGCATCTTGAGCAGTATGATCTCGTCGCCTTGTAGGTGGCGCAGCGGTCTGAGCAACGTGCGGTTCTAGTCCGATCGCGGGGTCAGGGGCGCATGTGTCCTTGCCACGCACGTGCATTCAGTTTCAGGCGGCTCTCCCGCGCAGGCCCGTCGCATGGATTCCACTCAGCTCACATCCTGGCTTCTTCTCCAGTCGATCGACGGAGTCGGTGATCGCACCGTTCTCAAATTAGTGCAGGCGTTCGGGACTCCGGCAGGTGTGTTGGTCTCCCGCGTAGAGGATCTGAAGCGCGTCGGGTGCAGTGCCGAACTCGCTGAGGCGATCAGGCAAGGGCCTGCTCTCAAACTCCGTCATCTTGTCGACCGCCAGGTGAAGCTGGTCGAACGGCTCGATATTCAGGTCATCACGCTGACGGATCCCTTGTATCCAAAGCGGCTGAAGGCCATTCCTGATCCGCCGCCATTATTGTATTACACGGGTGCGCTCCATGAACAAGATGGGATGGCCCTGGCGATCGTCGGAGGACGATCGGCCACCTCCGCCGGGAAGGCTATTACGGAAGAGATTGCCCAGGATTTAGCCCGAGGCGGCTGGACAATTGTCAGCGGGATGGCGCGGGGGATTGATGCCGCGGCCCATCGCGGCGCGCTGGCCGGACAGGGCCGTACCATTGCTGTGCTCGGCTGCGGGGTGGATCAAACGTATCCACCGGAACATGATCAATTGCGCAGACAGATTGAGACTCAGGGGGCGGTATTGGCGGAACTCCCAGTAGGCTCGCCGCCGCAGAGTCATCATTT
>CAYHNM010000027.1:0-9678 GCA_964357985.1 uncultured Nitrospira sp.
ACCGGCGGCGAGGCATCCTTGAAGGCCCGGCTGAAGGCCTGCGTGATGGACACGAGCGATGTCGGTGTCTGCCGAAACCCGTGACGCACGGCATACTGCAAATAGATCTCCGCGACCGATCCATTGATATGAAACAATGTCTGGGCTGCATCGAAGAAGATGACTTGATACGATCCCATTACAACCGTCTCCCCTCAGTGCCATCACGCGTCAGAAAACGTGCCGGATTGTAAGGCGCTGATAACGCAGAGTCAAAACGAGACACAATCTCCCGTTTTCTTGACAAAGAATACCCCCCCTGCTAGTTTCGTAATACTTCAATACAATTGGAGAGTTACGTGCCTTCTTCTATTTTCATCGTCGATAGCAGTCCGGCCGTCAGGCGAATGGTCGAACAAATCTCGACTCCTGAAGGATTTGATGTCGTGGGATTTCAGGACGGCCCTGCCGCCCTCGAAGCAGCCCGCCGCATCAGTCCGGCACTGATCATCGCCGACTACCACCTCGACAACATCACCTTCTCCGGCTTCTGCAAAGAAGTGAACAAACTCGACAACTTGAGCGAAACCTATCTGATCTCGCTGGTCAATCCGGCCGATCGCCCGGACGAAAGCTTCCTCAAAACTCTGGGCGTGAAAGCCTTCTTGAATAAGCCGTTTCAATCGGAAGATCTTCTCGAGGTCATCAAGAGCCTACAGCAAAAAACACAACCACAGCAGAATGGCAATCGCCTCAAGCGTCGAGTCTGGCCGCCGGACTCCACATCGACCGACACAGACGATGATGACGCGGTGATGGACCAGTTGGACGTCTCCGATGAGCAGGAGGATCTCACCATGGACCATCCGCCGGAATCTACGACCGCCACGAAAGCCGCGCCAGCCGCCGCCGGCCCTGAAGAAGCGATGAAAGGCCTCTTCGGACAGCTGTTGGAGTCGATGACTGAACGGACGGAAAAGCGGATTGCCGATTTGCTCCCGCAAGCCATCGAGAAGGAACTTACGACCCGTATTCACTCGGCCGTGAAAAAGGAACTGGACGGACAACTGGGGGAAATTCTCTCTCAGGAACAGCTGACGACGATTGTCCATCCATTGCTGATGCAGGAGCTTCCTTCGTTCATCAAGCAGGAAATGGCCGCCAGCGAAGCCCTGATCCGTCAGACCGTATCCGATATCGCAACTCCCGTGATCAAGGACGTGCTGGACCAGTCAGTCCGCGAACTGGCCGAAGCCAGCGTGCGCAAACAACTCCCCGAGGTGGTACGGGAACACCTGGGATCAATCGATCTGCTGGTCAAAGAAGAAATCAGGCAGGCGACTCTCAAACACGCCCCGCTCATCGCCGACGATATTGTCCGAGCGACCGCGGAGCAGACCGTCGAACAGGCAGTGCAACGAATCGTTCCTGAACTCGCGGAACAACACATTAAGGCCGAACTCACCCGCCTTACGGCAGCGGAGTAGGCCCAGGCCTACCCCGCCTTAGCTCTTCTTTCCGGTCCGCTTCCCCTTCTGGCGTGCTTTCACCAGCGCTTTCACACGCGTGACATTCTTGCGGTGCTTCTTGCGGGTCTTCCGATCTTTCTCGCGTCCTCGCGGCATGATGACTCCCTTAATGCTGAAAATGAATCGTTGGCTGCGGGCGATTGTATAACACAAGCCAGGCGCAGCCACAAGCCAAGTGACCGCCCGTTCCCCGCCATCGGCAGACATGCTAAGATGTGCGCTCATTTTTTGACGAAGGACGGGCCATGGCCTCACAACTCGACAAGACCTACGAACCCAAAGCCGTCGAAGACCGCTGGTACCAGGAGTGGATCCGCCGCGGCTACTTCCAGGCCTCGCCGCAAAACCCCGGCGCGCCCTATTGCATCGTCATTCCTCCGCCGAACGTGACCGGTTCGCTGCACGTCGGTCACGCGCTGAACAATTCGCTTCAAGACATCCTGATTCGCTGGCGCCGCATGCAGGGCCGCAATGTGCTCTGGATGCCGGGCACCGACCATGCCGGCATTGCGACGCAAAATGTCGTCGAGAAGCAGCTCATGCAGGAAGGCTCCTCACGGGAGGCCCTGGGGCGCGAGGCCTTTCTCGAGCGGGTCTGGCAATGGAAAGCGACCTCCGGCGGCACCATCATCCAACAACTGAAACGCCTCGGCGCCTCCTGCGACTGGAGCCGGGAACGCTTCACGATGGACGAAGGGTTGTCGAAAGCCGTTCTGGAAGTCTTCGTCCGGCTGTACGAAGACAAGCTGATCTATCGGGGCGAGCGGTTGATCAACTGGTGCCCCCGCTGCCTGACGGCGCTCTCCGATATTGAAGTGGAACACGAAGACATCAAGGGCAAGCTCTACTCCATCGAGTATGCGTTGGCTGAGAATCCTGACATCCGCCTGACCGTCGCCACGACCAGACCGGAAACGCTCCTCGGCGATACGGCCGTGGCCATCCATCCGGAAGACGAACGCTTTCGCCACTTGATCGGCAAGCAACTCCACCTGCCGCTCACGACACGCACCATCCCCATCGTCGGCGATGCGATTCTCGTCGATCGCGAGTTCGGAACCGGCGCGGTCAAGATTACCCCGGCGCATGACTTCAACGACTACGAAGCCGGAGAGCGCCATACACTGGCACGACTCGCCATTCTGGATCATCAAGCGCTGCTCGATCCCGCCGGCATGCAGAAGGCCGGAGTCGAACCTGCTGTGATCGAGATGCTGCAGGGGCTTCCCGTGACCAAAGCTCGGCCGAAAGTGGAAGCGCTTCTCCGCGAGCGAGGCATCCTTGCCAAAGTCGATGACCACAAGATGGCCGTGGGGAAATGCTATCGTTGCAAAACCGTCGTCGAGCCCTACTTATCACCCCAGTGGTTCGTCGACATCAAGCCGCTGGCGGAACCTGCCATCAAAGCCGTGGAAGACGGGCGCATCCGCATCATCCCCGAAGGCTGGACCAACAACTATCTCGGCTGGATGCGGGACATTAAAGACTGGTGTATCTCCCGGCAGATCTGGTGGGGCCATCAGATTCCCGCCTGGTACTGCCTGGCCTGCAACTCCAAACACATCGTCACAACGACGCATACATCGCCCTCCGGGAACACTGTCACCAGGACGACGATTCTCCAAGGCGCACAACCGATCGTCGCGAAATCTGCCCCGACTACCTGCCCCACGTGCAAAGGACAGGAGTTTCTGCGCGACCCCGATGTTCTCGATACCTGGTTCTCTTCCGGCCTCTGGCCCTTCTCCACGCTCGGGTGGCCGGAACAGACACCGGACCTCAAAGCCTACTATCCGACAGCCACACTGGTGACCGGTCTGGACATTCTGTTCTTTTGGGTCGCGCGCATGATCATGCTAGGATTGAAATTCATGGGCGATGTCCCGTTCCGCGACGTCTACATCCATGCCCTCGTCCGCGACGCCGAAGGCCAGAAGATGAGCAAGTCGAAAGGCAACGTGATCGACCCGCTTCACGTCATGGAGCAGTTCGGGACCGACGCCTTGCGCTTCACCCTCGCGTCCATGGCCTCTCCCGGTCGCGACATCAAGCTGGCAGAAGAGCGGATCGAAGGCTATCGCAATTTTGCCAATAAGATCTGGAACGCAGCCCGTTTCGCCCACATGTATCTCGACGGGGCGAAAGAAGCCCGGCCTCCCGGAGACCGCTCCTTCCCCGACCGGTGGATTCTCAGCCGCTTGAACGACACCATCCGTGTCGTTGACCAGGAGTTGGAAGCCTACCGATTCGATCGAGCCGCCAGCGCGCTCTACCAATTCTTCTGGCACGAATACTGTGACTGGTATCTCGAACTGATCAAACCAGTCCTTCAGGATCCCGCTCACCCTGAGGGTCCTTCCACCCGTCACACGTTATCGGAAACACTGGAAGTCTGGCTGCGACTCTTGCATCCCTTTATGCCGTTCCTCTCGGAAGAAATCTGGCAAACGCTGCCACACCAGGGAGAGACGATCGTGCTGCAGGCCTACCCCACGCCACGGAATGAATGGCATGATGGAGCAGCGGATGACGCCTTCCGTCTCCTCGAACGCAGTATCGGTCTCCTGCGGACCGCGCGCGTCTTGCTCAACTACCCGCCCGGCAAACAGATCAGCTTCTTTGCGACTCATGACGACCAGAAGGCCGCCTCCACCCTGCAGGCGCTGAAAAACGACCTCGCCCATCTTGGAAAAGGATCGCTGACTCTGGCGCCACCCGCTGAATGGCCGACGACCCAAATTCTCCGACTCGTGACCGAAGGACTGACCGTGGGGATCGCGGTGGAGGGCGACGTCGATCTCAAGAAAGCGCTCGATCGACTCCTCAAGCAGATCGCCGAGGCCGAGAAGGAAGCGCAGCGGATCGAGGGCAAGTTGAAGAGCGCGGACTTTGTGGCCAATGCCCCGCCCGCGGTTATCACAGAACATCAGGAGCGGGTGCGCAGTCTCACCCGCGATCGGGCGATGCTGATGAGCAGCGAACAACAACTCCGCGCCATGCTAGCAGGCCGTTGACAAAGGGCCTCCAGCGGCGTTCTCGCGGCGCTCAGAGGCTCACCGTACCACAAGAGTACGCCTCGCCTCTTCGCTAGCTGCGGCCTTGCTGGACGGCCTTTCTAAACAGCCTGCGAGGCATTCTGAGTAAGTCCATGAGTGTCCTGGTTTCCACATGGCTAGAGCCTTCATGTAGTTTGTCAACACACTGTTAGGAGCCTGATCGATGGTACAACTCCCCGCCGCCGATATCCGCCGCGCCGTGCGCGCTGGTCTGGAAGAAGACCTCGGCGAAGGCGATCTCACCACGACGGCCCTCTTCTCCAAATCAGTGCCGGCTCAGGCCTCGATCATTGCACAGCAGCCGATGGTGGTCGCCGGACTCGCGGCAGCCGTGCAGACCTTCCTCATGGTCGATCCCTCACTCAGGCTCACCACGCATACCCATGACGGGGACCGGATCCCCACCGGCGCGGTGCTGCTCGACATTGAAGGGGATGGCCGCTCGATCCTCCAGGCCGAACGAGTCGCGTTGAATTTCCTCCAACATCTTTCCGGAATCGCGACACTGACGAATGCGTTTTGCCAAGCCGTACGCCATACTCCCGCACGGATTCTCGACACAAGAAAAACCCTGCCAGGCTGGAGATCGTTACAGAAGTGGGCGGTCGCGCTGGGAGGCGGCACCAACCACCGGTTCTCGCTCGGCGACGGTCTACTGATTAAGGATAACCACCTTGCCCTGCTGCAGAAAGGCCGGCAAGCGGTCCGTACAGCTTGCCGACTGGCCCATCGGGACGCCTCTCATGCAATCCCCCTGATTGTCGAGGTGGAATCGTTGGCGGAGGTTCGCCAAGCGCTCGCGGGAAAAGCCGACATCATTCTGCTCGACAACATGACTCCGGCGATGGTCAAACAGGCTGTTGCGCTGATCCGGCGGCGGGCCATCGTGGAAGTATCCGGCGGCATTACGCTCAAGAACGCGCGGGCCATGGCGCAAGCCGGCGCTGATCGTATTTCAATCGGCGCACTCACACATTCGGCGCCTGCCGCCACTATGAGTCTGGAACTGACGCCGGTCCGCCGTCCACGGCGGCCTCGCAGATAAACCGTGGTCTCCTCTTCGCCTCTCAGATCCGACGACATTCGCAGCACCCTAGCGACCAGGCGCCTGGGCCAGCACCTGCACATCCACCAAAGTCTCACCTCGACAAATTCAGAAGCGATGACGCTGGCGCAGAACGGTGCGGAGGACGGAACGGTCGTGGCGGCCGAAAGCCAATCAGCCGGACGAGGCCGTCATGCACGAACATGGTTCTCGCCACCCGGCTTGAATCTCTACTGCTCGATCATCGTTCGGGGTCTCGGCCAAGGTCTCTCCCTGGCTGACTGGCTCTCGTGGGTGCCCTTGACGACGGCATTGGCGGCAACAGAAGCCGTCCAGGAAGTAGCCGCAATATCGCTCGCCCTGAAATGGCCGAACGATCTCTTGCTGGATGAACGAAAAGTCGGCGGCATTCTCTGCGAAAGCTCACTGGCCATCCCCGATAACCCCGTTGTGGTCATCGGAATCGGCTTGAACGTGAATGTCCCTCATGAAATGTTCCCCGACGAATTACGGCCGATCGCGACGTCGCTCATCGAATCCTCTCACCGGCTCATTGACCGGAACAGGCTGCTGGCTCAGCTCCTCCTGGATGTGGAACAGAGCCTCGATGAGTTGCGCGCCCATGGCCCGTCCCGGCTTTTGCAGGCCTACCAGCGGCGTTGCACCACCCTGGGGCGGCAGGTTCGCGTGATCCTTGGTGCCAATGAAGAACTCCTCGGCACCGCCGTCGCTATCACCGCTGACGGGACACTTCAAGTCAGACCCTCCCCAGGGTCTCCCGGCACCGACAAGGCCCTCCTCATTGACGTTCGGGCGGGCGACGTGATTCATGTCAGAAGCTAGCGAAATCCCCGGTGCACGAAGTAAAATAGAAAATATGCTACTGGTCATCGACATCGGCAATACCAACGTCGTGTGGGGCATATTTGAAGACTCGACGCTGGTGGCCCATTGGCGTTTGGCGACGGATCCCAAGACTACGGCTGATGAATACGGCGTGCTCTGCTTGAACCTCCTGGCCAGAAGCAGCCGCGCACCGCAGCAGGTCACGGACGCCATCATCTCCAGTGTCGTGCCGGCCCTCACCGGCACTTTCGACACCATGGTCGAAACCTACTTTCACCGCACACCCTTAGTGGTGTCATCGGATATGGACGTCGGCCTCACGCTCAAATATGCCAATCCGAAAGAAATCGGCAGTGACCGCATTGTGAATGCTGCCGCGGCTTATCATAAGTACCAGACCGACCTCATCATCGTGGATTTCGGCACAGCCACGACCTTCTGCGCCGTAACGGCAACCGGGGACTATCTCGGCGGCGTCATCGCACCGGGTATCGGCATCTCGGCTGAGGCTCTCTTTGCCCGAGCCGCTAAGCTCAGCAAGGTCGAATTGGCCCGTCCGAAAACCGTGATCGGCACCGATACCGCGAGCAGCATCCAATCCGGGCTGCTCTTCGGATATGCCGGTCTTGTTGATGCGCTCGTCCGGAGAATGGAACAGGAACTCGGACGAACCTGCCTGGTCATCGCAACCGGAGGCCTGGCGTCCATCATCGCTCCGGAGACAACCTCCATCAAACGAATAGAGCCGTTACTGACCCTTGAGGGGCTGGAACTCCTCTACCGTCGCGCTCGCGGGACCTCATCCTCTACCTGGGCCTAGCGTTCACGTTATCCCCATCATTTTTCTCAGAAATTTCTTTCTTCCCCCGTTGACTTCCACTTCCTTATGGATATCTGCACCCCTGTAGAGGAAGAATAATGAGCGACGATCAAGACAACACCAATACAATTGACAACTTAGAGAACGGAAGCACCACTGACGCAGGTCAGGACGGCGGGATGCAGGCGGTTCTTGCCGCCAAAGAAGATGAGTGTAACGCCCTCAACGAAAAGTACCTGCGCCTGGCGGCCGAGTTCGAAAACTATAAGCGCCTGGCCCAGCGGGACCAGCGTGAGCAGATCAAGTTTGGAAACGAACAGCTGTTGAAGGAACTCCTCCCGGTCGTTGACAACCTGGAGCGAGCCATTAAGGCGGCGCACGACAAGGGAAGCAGTGCGGCATTGGTCCAGGGTGTGGATCTCACCTTGAAACAGCTCACCGGTTCTCTCGGCAAATTCGGCGTGCAGGCCGTCGAGAGCATGGGCAAACCGTTTGACCCGGGATCCCATCAGGCGGTCTCTCAAGTGCCATCGGACCTGATTCCCAGCGATCACGTCCTTGACGAGTTTCAAAAAGGCTATCGCCTGCACGACAGGATCCTCCGCGCAGCAATGGTCAGTGTCTCATCAGGCCCGGCACAAGCCGGTGGCGAGTCTTCGGAAACGAACTAAGACATCGGTTATTTTTAGTCGCTGATATCGGAAGGAGTTTACTCATGGGCAAAGTCATCGGCATCGACCTCGGGACCACCAACTCATGCGTCGCGATTATGAGCGGCGGCGATCCGGTCGTCATCGCCAACGCAGAAGGCGCTCGCACCACCCCGTCCATCGTCGGCATCACGGAGAAGGGTGAGCGGCTCGTCGGCCAAATCGCGAAGCGCCAGGCCATCACCAACCCGGAAAATACGATTTTTTCCGTCAAGCGTCTCATGGGCCGCAAGTTCAAGAGCCGCGAAGTGCAGGAAGCCATGAAGCGGCTCCCCTACAAAGTCGTGGAAGCCGATAACGGCGACGCGCATGTCGTCATCCGTGGGAAATCCTACAGCCCACCGGAAGTCTCCGCGATGATTTTGCAGAAGATGCGGCAGACCGCGGAAGACTATCTTGGAGAAAAAGTCACGGAAGCGGTCGTCACCGTCCCGGCCTATTTCGACGACAGCCAACGCCAGGCGACCAAGGATGCTGGCCAGATCGCGGGCTTAAACGTTTTGCGCATCATTAACGAGCCCACGGCCGCATCGCTGGCCTATGGCCTCGACAAGAAGAAAGACGAGCGGATCGCCGTCTACGATCTCGGCGGCGGCACCTTCGACGTCTCCGTCCTCGAAATCGGCGAAGGCGTCTTCGAAGTGAAGTCCACCAACGGCGATACCTATCTCGGCGGTGACGACTTCGACCAACGCGTCATGG
This sequence comes from uncultured Nitrospira sp., assembly GCA_964357985.1. Lineage (GTDB taxonomy): Bacteria > Nitrospirota > Nitrospiria > Nitrospirales > Nitrospiraceae > Nitrospira_D. The sequence goes on from CAYHNM010000027.1 coordinate 8,688, forward strand.
ATTGGCTCGTCGATGAATTTAAGAAAGACCAGGGCATCGACCTCAAGAAAGACCGGATGGCCTTGCAGCGGCTGAAGGAAGCCGCCGAGCGCGCCAAGATCGAACTGTCCTCGTCACCGGAGACGGAAATCAATCTGCCGTTCATCACGGCCGATGCCAGCGGTCCCAAGCACATGGTCATCAAGTTGACCCGGGCGAAACTGGAGCAACTGGTCGACGACCTGATCCAGCGCACCATCGAACCCTGCCGCAAGGCCTTGTCCGATGCCGGTGTCTCCGCCAAGGATATTCAGGAAGTCGTGCTGGTCGGCGGCATGACCCGTATGCCGAAGGTCATTCAAGTCGTGAAGGAGTTCTTCGGAAAGGAACCCCATCGCGGCGTGAATCCAGATGAAGTCGTCGCCATCGGAGCCGGTGTGCAGGGCGGCGTGCTCAAGGGTGAAGTGAAGGATGTGCTGTTGCTCGACGTCACTCCCCTCTCTTTGGGCATTGAAACATTGGGCGGCGTGTTCACGAAGCTCATCGAGCGCAACACCACCGTCCCGACCAAGAAGAGCCAGGTCTTCTCGACCGCGGCCGACAACCAGACCGCCGTCACCATTCGCGTGTTCCAAGGCGAGCGGGAAATGGCGAACGATAATAAGCTGCTCGGCCAGTTCGACCTCGTCGGAATTCCTCCGGCGCCTCGCGGAATGCCGCAGGTCGAAGTGACCTTCGACATCGATGCCAACGGCATCGTCCACGTGTCGGCGAAGGATCTGGCGACGCAGAAAGAGCAGTCGATCAAGATCACCGCCTCCAGCGGCCTCAGCAAGGATGAAGTCGAGAAACTCGTCAAGGATGCGGCCTCGCACACCGAAGACGACAAGAAGCGGCGTAAGCTGGCTGAAGCCAAGAACCAGGCCGATAACCTGATCTATCAGACCGAAAAGAATCTGACGGAGTACGGCGACAAGGTCGATGCGGAAGAAAAGACCAAGATTCAGGATGC
>CAYHNM010000028.1:0-4374 GCA_964357985.1 uncultured Nitrospira sp.
TTGCACGGGGCCGATGAGGCCTTGCGGAGTACGATCCGGGTGGTGCCCTAACGAGAGAAAGGGGAGAGTCATGAGACAGATGATCATCTCACGACAGGTGCTTGTCCTCGTGCTATGCGTGCTCGTCGTGGCGCTGATCCCATGGGCCGCCCTCGCCAGGTATACCGGCTCGGAGAGGGGAGTGGAGCGGCAGAGTGCTGTCACGTGGAGAGTCACCACGTTGGTGGCCATGTACACCGGGTCCGAAGGCTGGGAGCAGCAATTGACCGGGTTCGTCATCGTGCAAGAAGGGATGGCCTCGGCCAAGGGCGAGCCGGGATCGTTCGATCCCTATCTCGGCCAAGTCACCTTGGTACGTAGCCTCTACGACCGAGGCGACTGGAAAGGGACCTACCTGGCGATGAATCGTTTCATGGACATGCTGGAAGCCCGCGAGGGGGCCATTAGCGCCAAGGCCGCCGATGCCATTTGGGATTTCTGCTATGAGGTCACCCCACCCGCGTTGCACGACGTGAAACGGCATAAGCAGTGGTGGGACAAGACTGTGGATTGGGAGAAGTTCTTCTGGGAGGAATGATCCATCAGGAAGAATCAGCAAGATTGAGGCAGGCGCATCACAGAGGAGCAAGATGAGCAGGGCAAAATGATCTGGCCCTGTGTGACTGCGGAGAGGAGCGCGATATTTGTCTTATCCCATGTGATCGTACTAGATCGCCGTTTTCCCATTCCGCCGAAGGTACTGCAGAAACCACTGGCATGCGTGTTCCGCTACTTGTTCCAGCGTGCCTGGTTCTTCAAATAGATGTGTAGCTCCGGGAACGATGATGAGTTTCTTTTCGCAGGTCAGCAGTTCGTAGGCTGATTGGTTCATCTCAATCACCGGCTCATCCCACCCACCGACAATCAGCAGGGTAGGCGCGGTCACCGATGGCAGGTAGGCCTCTGCCAGATCCGGTCGCCCGCCTCGCGAGACGACGGCCTGGATCTTTTGTGGATCTCTGGCAGCGGCTTGCAACGCTGCACCGGCTCCGGTGCTGGCACCGAAATAGCCGATGCCCAGCTTCTTCGTCCGAGTGTCCTCTTCCAGCCAGGTTTTGGCTAGCAGGAGTCGATCAGCCAATAGGCCAATATCAAACACTTTTCGGCGATCTTCGGCTTCCTGCGGGGTCAATAGGTCGAGAAGCAGGGTTGCCTGACCATTTTGTTGGAGAAATCGGGCGACGAAGTTGTTACGCGGGCTCAATCGTCCGCTGCCACTGCCATGAGCAAAGATGATGACGCCGCTCGGATCAGGTGGGAGGCCTAGGATGCCTTCCAGTACCAGTTTCCCGTAAATGATCTGGATGTTGTGCTCGACTCCAGTCATCATCGCTTTATTTTTCTGTTCATATTTGAACTATGACTCGCAAGTGACTAATAAGTTAGGTGAAGATAATGAATTTATCGGTGATCGCTGTGATTATTTCCTCTAGAAACGTACTTGCATAAAGACAGTTTTGACGGAAATTCCTTAGAAATAGATGCTGTGAGCATCTCTCAGCGTATAAATGCGACAGGCTGTACAATAATGTACGTATAAGTAATCTCCACAGAGACAATTTTAGGCGATTTACATTCTAAGTAATTGATAATTATAAAACTGTAATGCTGGATCGCAACTTGCTCAACCCCCGAGGCATACGTCAACTTTCACCTGGGGGAGGAAATAATCATGGGTTGTCCGAAATGCAAAGGCTTGATGATGTTGGAACGTTTCTCGGATTTCTTCCTGGTGTTCTATGCTTGGAAGTGCGTCAATTGCGGAGCGATCATTGATCGGACGATCTCCAATAATCGCAAGAACAGTCTTGCTGCCAAAGCTGCGAAGGAAGTTGAAACCGCCGCTGCCTAGCCGGTTGTTTGTTAGGCATTGGAGCTCCGGCACGGCACGTTCGGCATCGTCGAAATTGTGGGACTGTGCCGGCTGGAGTTCTTAGGTGGAGTGCCAGCCACAACCGTTTAGGGCTTAATCTCACCAGGGCGCATTTGACGTTCGAGTCCTCTCGCCGCTCGCTATCTTTTCTCACGCAGCAATCGATCGCTGCCATTTACCACTCATCCTTCGGCTTGCCTCTCACATCCGCTATTGGCGTGCGGCTTTCTTCTTTGTCCCGGCGCAAGGCGCCGGCCGACTGAGCTCCGCTGGCAACAGAGTCTGATTATCGACACAGGCGGTATCCAGCTGCATTTGGGTCAGTCCGGTCGCTGAGGCCAGGTTCGCTCCGTAGAAGTTTGCCTGATGGATGTCAGCCGCATCGAGGCGTACGTTGCTGAGGTCTGCTCCATTGAATGAGGCTCCCTGCAGCTTGGCTTCCTGCAGATTGGCGTGAGTCAAATTAGCATGGCTGAAATTGGCAGCACTCAAATCGGCGGCGACGAGATTGGCTGAGTTGAGGATGGCTTCATTGAATTGTGCTCGAGGCAGGGATGCTTTAGGGGCATAGATCTCGTGCAGAGCGGCTTTGGTAAAAATGGCGTCGGCGCCGTGTATGCCGATCATCACGGCGTGATGTAGGTTGGCATCACGGAAATCGGCATGGTCGATGAGGGCTTTGTAGAGGATGACCATGCGCAATTTGGAAGATTGCAGGGAGGCCTTGATGAGGCGCGCGCCTTCCAGATTGGCGCCTTCGAGATCAGCTTGCGCAAGGCGGGTGGTTTCCATATTGGCGTGACGGAGATCCGCCCCGCGGAGAATGGCGTCACGAAGATCGGCGTGCCGAAGATCGGCATCATCCAGATAGGCGCTTTCCAGGTCCGCTTCCATCATGCGGGCGTGATTGAGGCGAGCCCCGTCGAGCAGTGCCCCCTGCAAGTTGGTCTGAAACATTGTGGCTTTCGACATATCGGTCCGGCGAAGATCCGCGCCCATCAAATCAGTTCCGGTTAAAACAGCCCCCTGAAGATTGGCACCGTACAGGTAGCTGTCGACCAGCGTCGCATTTGTAAAATCGGCCGACGAAAGATCAGCTCCCTCGAAATGGGCCCGTTCGAAAATGGAATCGTGCAATTGGGCGCCGGACAGCGTGGCATTGTACAGCGCGGCTTCATCGCCGATCACACGGAGGAGATTCGCCTGCGTCAGTTTGGCATGACGCAAATCCGCACCGACCAGATTGCTGTCTTCGAGGTTGGCTTTGGTGAGGTCGGCGCCGGCAAGACTGGCTTGCGTCAGGATGCTTTGCCTGAGATTTGCCTGCCTGAGGTTGACGCCTTCCATACGGGCGCGTTCGAGATTGGCCCCTTCGAGGACGGCCTGCCGTAGGTCAGCTCCACAGAAATCCGCCCGTTTATGCCCGGGGCTGTCTCGCTGTTCGAGCCATTCCTGATGGGCGTGGAGTGTGTTGCGAAGGACGGCTGCAGACAAGGTGTTTCTCTTGTGTGGTTGCTCGCATCGTTGTAGATGCTTCGAAGGAGGCGTTGTACTTGCTGCCAAAATTGGAGAGGTGGCAATGGTGGATGCGATGAACAGGAACAGTCCCTGACGTACTACCGAATGAATCATCTCGGGCTCCGCTGGTGGTTCGTTCTCACGGTCAATTATCGATGGAGGTACGGCGATTTGTCACTTGCCTTGCTGAGAGAGCAGCCGCACATAGGCCAACACATCAATCATTTGTCCCTCAGTCAGGCTGCCGGTCCAGGCATGCATGGGACTGAAGACCATCCCGTGTTCGATCGTGCGCAGCAGCTCTTCATCGGATTTTAGAAAGGATCGAAACAGATGAAAGTTGGCTGGCGCGACTCTGAGCGATGCAGCGGTGGGGCCGTCTCCCCAGCCGGTCTGTCCGTGGCAAGTTGCGCAGTGGTTCTGATACAGCGCCTTGCCTCGGGGGAGGTCGGCGGGAAGATCCTGCGCGGCAACGGACAGCGCGCCTAGTAGGAGGCTGACACAGGCGGCGAATGCGAGTGTTCGAGATGTCTTGTGCATCATCAACTCTTTTTGGTGGTATGGGCGATGAATGAGGTGAATAGTTGTTGTAGCTTTTTGCTGCCGCAGGACGGACATTGCACTTCACCGCGTTCGTGTTCTTTCAGGGTCACCACGATCAGTGATTCCTTGCCGCAGTCGAGGCACTTATAATCGTACATTGGCATATCAGCAACGGCTTCGCTAGTGGAAGACCAAGAGTGGACATGGCGCATGATGGAGGACGGCGTGCGCGACGCTGCCGAGCACCATCCGGCTCAACCCGTGTCGGCCGCGAGATCCCATCATCAGAAGATCCGCACTGATGGCCTTGGCTTCTTGGAGAATGGCCTCGACCGGAACACCTAGCGTTGATTTCGCCTGGGTGCTGTAGCCCATTTGCTTCAGTTCCGCCGCCACGGAGT
>CAYHNM010000028.1:4474-9573 GCA_964357985.1 uncultured Nitrospira sp.
GAGAAGGTGAGCACCCGATGGGAGACACTGCCGATCAACCGTTCCTTGATTGGTCCAAGCCCGCGCGCTCCGACAAGAATGAGTTCGATCTGATGCTGCTCTGCGTACTCCACGATCCGATCGGCCGGTGAGCCGATCTCCATGTGCTTGGTCACAGGACCACAGTCCATCGGCAGGAGCGACACAATACGATCAAGCAGCCGTGCGCCATCTTCGCGCATCGTGCGCTCAATGGTCGTGTATAGTTCATGCGCCACTTCCGGTACCATCATCGGATAGGCCGGTGACGGGACATCCAGGATGTGCAGGATATGCAATTCTTCAGCGCGAGCCAGGTACTTCAGCGCTCGGACCGCCTCATAGGATTGATCCGATCCATCGATGGCCAGCAGCATTTTCATCGGTGACCTCTCTTGCTCAGTGACAATCCGTTGGACAGAAGAAGAGGAGATACACGCCGACCGCCAGACCCAGCGCAATTGCTCCTGCCAGAATCCAGTGCGTGCGTGTCATAGGCGTCTCCTCTTACTCGATGGGGTCAGCAAGTCCAATGCCGTTCCGGTAGTTCCGATCGCGGGCAGGAAGGTGATGTGAAAGCGCAAGGGGCAAAAGGGTTTTGCTCTGAGTGATCTCTTGAGTCCTTGGCCATCACTCTTTACTGGGAGCAGCATCTGTCGCCTTCTGCCCCAGGACGTGCCTCTTCACTGTAGCAGGCCTCCCCCACGTGAGAGGAAGTAGTGAGGGCCCGACGGCATTGGAATGGGTAGAGGCGAGCAAGCCGTTGTTTCTATGTGCGGTCAGCCACGGTATTTTCTTTTTGATGCAGTGGCATTGGCCTTGCTGATAGACCAAGAGAAATCTATCGAGTCGAGAGGTCGCGATGGGAGATGGACTGTTTTCCTCCATTCTAGTGCCGGTGGATTTTTCGCCTTGCTCAGAAGAGGCCTTTCGGGTGGCCTGCGGGTTGGCGCGGCTGTGCGGCGCCGAGATCTTGGTCGTGCATGTGATCGATACGAGTGCGCTCAGCGCCTTTAATCGGATGGGATTACTCGCGGTACCGTCTGATGCGACGGGCCAGAAGCGTCGCCTGCGGCACTTTGCTCGGTTGAATGTCCGTCGATTGCTCGATTCCGAGGTGGCAAAAGGGATTGAGGTGAATCGGGTGGTGTTAGAGGGCGCGCCGTTTGTGGAGATCGCAAAGACCGCCCGGGTCGAAACGGTCGATCTCGTCGTCATGGGCAGTTACGGAGGACGGTCGGGAAGTGTTGATAAGATATTCTTTGGCAGCACGGCGGAAAAGGTCGTGCGGACGGCGGGTTGTCCGGTGCTGACGGTTCCGCTGCCGGTGAAGCCGCGATGATCACAATAATCTGCAATCAAGGAGGCGTGTCACGATGAGAACGCAGAGAGGGTGGATGTGGGGATGGGCGACCGTGTTGGGTGTGACTTGGGCTTTGTGGAGTGGAGCGGATTTTCCGCTCTGGTCGCAATCTGAACAGGTCGTGGACGTCACCATCAAGGATTTCAAGTTTGTGACAAAACAAAGTACGCTCCGGCTCGGTGTGGCAACGGTGATCAGGATTAAGAACGAGGATGCGGAGCGCCACGATTTCGGTTCAACCATGTTTGAAGGGATTCCGACGCAGGTGGAGAAAGACGGCGTGATTGTCTATGGACGAGGGGTCGGGGGGATCTTCCTCGATGCCAAGCGGGATGCGGCCTTGCGGTTCAATCTGTCCCGCCCTGGCCGCCATGAATTCCGGTGCTCGATCCATCCGAACATGAAGGGGGAACTTCTTCTCTTGAATGTGGAGGCTGTGTGAGCGGAGAGACTGACGGACCACGCATTCTTCTGGCAACCGATTTCTCCAAGTGGGCCCTGCGGGCCGAGGAATACGCCTGTTGTCTGGCTGCGACATGGCGGGCTAGGCTGACCGTTCTCACGGTGCTGGAGTTCCCGCCCGGCATGAATCCCGAGTATCCGGTCAATCAGGTCTATCTCGGCGAACTCATGAAGGCCGGCGCGAAGCAGTTGGTGGAGCTGAAGGCGCGGGCATCATCTCGCGGGATTGCGTTGCATACGCGCATCGCTACGGGGATTCCTTGTGAGGAGGTCTTGGCGGCTGTGAAAGCAGAGGATTCAGACCTCGTGGTTGTCGGGACGAAAGGCAAGTCCGGGCTGGAGCATGTGCTGCTCGGAAGCACCGCAGAACGAGTTATACGCACGGCGCCCTGTCCGGTGCTCACCGTGCGTATGGATCGTGAGGAGCTGTTGTCTGGAGAGGCGGGGCCGTGCGGGGGGATCCGTCTCAATCGAATTCTGGTCCCGGTTGATTTTTCAGATTGTTCCCTCGAAGCCGTGGAGTATGCCGCACTCATGGCTCAGCGCCATAGCGCATCCGTGACGCTCCTGCACGTACTGGAGCCTGTCTCCTACGGATTGGATTTCACCCTCTTGCATAGCGGGAAGCGGGAGGAGATGCGGGAGCGGTTGACGGCCCGCTTGAGTGACATGACGCGGGCGCTGGTCGAGGCCAAGATTCAAGCCGATTCGCAGGTGCGTGGGGGGACCCCGTTTGAGTCGATCCTCGACAGTGCCAGAACGATTCCGGCCGATCTGATCGTGATGGGGACGCATGGGCGTCGAGGGTTGTCTCATGCGTTGAGCGGGAGTGTGGCGGAGGCGGTGCTGCGCCAGTCTCGTTGCCCGGTGCTCACCGTACGCAGCCCGAAATTTGGGCCGGGGCATCGCCGGGTGTTGCCCGGAATGTCCACATAAGTGTCCAGTCTTTCACCAGGGGGGGGCTATTATGGCGACCGTGATCCGAAAGCGAAAGAATCCACCGGCCAACCGACCGTCCCGCGTGGCCAATCCGATCGAATTGCCCGATGGCATGAGGGATCGTATCGCCGCGAAGGCCTATGAATTGTGGCATGAGCGTGGGTGTCGGGAAGGACGGGATCTCGAAGACTGGCTTGATGCGGAAACGATCGTGACGGAAGAGATTCATGAAGCTCGCGAATGAATCAACGGCCGGTGTGTGGGCGCCGTTGCCGCCGGGGCTGGATGGCCTGATGGCTCGGTTAGAGGCACTGTCCCTCGGACCGATGTTTGCGGCGGAGCGTGATCGTGCCTTGCGTCAGGCGTTGCGTCCGTATTTTGAGTTTGGCGGGAACGCCCCGCTTCCACCGTTTGCTCAGGAAGCCGACCTCGCGACACTCACGATCTATGCGGACTACTATCCCCAGGACGGGCAGCTCACCCTGATCGAGCAGTTGCGCGATGTGGTGACCGAGCATATTCCGGAGGAAGAGCGGGCTTGGATGGACCCGCTCAAGCACTCCTATATGGATCTGGTCGAAATCCTGCCCGGCAGCGAAGCAACGGAGAAGTGGGCTTGTCGGTCTTTGGGAAACGGACGTCTCTATCAGGTTCAAGGCGGTGACTTCAGCCGGGGATTCCAGACTGGTCAGGTGTTGTTGACCCGGTTCGTGCAACAGCCCGGTGACCCTGAAACGAACGAGGTCGTACTCGGCGGGAGCGCGTTGTTGCTTTCTCCCGAGGAAAGCCGGACCTTATACGATGCCGTCTGCGCATTGCGTCGCCAACGGGAAATCAATGCCGGGTCGTTTGAGCTCGGCGACTGGCATGAGTTTGCCAAGCGATTCGGGCATGAGCTGCTCTGGGTCTATTCGCAGATGCGCCTGAGAGCATTGTTCAAGGTCGTGGCCGGAATTCAATACTGCCATCCTGATGGGCAGCCGTATTTGTACTCGTTCGCGCTCTACGAGCATCGGGAATTCAAGTTTCTTCGTGAGACCCTGGCCGGGATGAATGGTCTGGAGACCGATCCGGAGACTGTTGGCGCTTCAGAGGGGCCGCGCGCACGGTGGGTGCAATATGGATCGGCTGAGGTAGCCAAACCAGGTATCGTCACTCGTCTCACCTTGACGCCTACCCAACTGTTGGTGGAAACCGACTCGCGTGAACGGCTGGATACTTTGAAACATCAATTGGCGTCGGCTTTAGGTTTTTCGCTCCATTTCAGGGGAGAAGCGACCATTCCTCCGCCACACCTGCTGAGTGAGGAAGAACTTGATGCTGAGCAGCCGGTGCGAGCCGTCGTGACTCCTGAACAAGATGCGACGTTGTTGCAGGCATTTCTGGAAAGCGCCTATCTGGATTGGACCGATCGGGAGGCGCCGACGCTGGGCGGCAAAACGCCGCGTCATGCCGCCACGACGCCGGTCGGCCGTGAACAGGTAGCCCGGCTGTTGAATGACATGGAACGCAACGATCCGGGCTGGTCTCGTATCGGCCGGTCGGCATTTGACTATAACGTGCTGCGTGGGCATGTTGGGATCGATGAGGTACGCCGTGAAGACGCTCCTGCCGAACGCACTTGATGACCTTCTGATCCGTGCACGCCCCGCACATGGTGCGCCTTCCAACATTCTTCGTGTTCTCCATGCAGTTCATGATCTGTGTGGATATATCGATCCAGGATTCATTCCGGCTATCGCGCACTCGCAAGGAGTTACCGAGGCCGATGTGGCCGGCGTGTTGTCCTACTATCCCTCGCTGAACACCCGACCGGCCGGGAGGCATTGCATTCAGGTGTGCCTGGGCGAGTCCTGCTTCGCGAATCGTTGCGATCGGGTGGTGGCGGCCATCCAATCGAAGCTGGGAATTGATCCCGGCCAGACGACGCCTGATGGCCGGTTCACGCTGGAGCCGGTGTCTTGTGTCGGCAATTGTGCGGTGTCGCCGAGCGTACGAATCGACGGAGAACTGCAGGGGCGAGTCCGGCCAGGCGATGTCGCCGGTCTTCTGGAACGATATCGATGAGCCGCGTCAGGCTGTATGTTCCCAACGACACGTCGGCATGTGCGGCCGGGGCTGAGCGTCTCGCCGAGGTCTGGCGGCAACGGCCGGACGTTGAGCTTGTACGGACTTCTTCCCGCGGCGCGTTTTTTCTCGAGCCAATGGTTGAGCGTGATAGTCCCGAGGGGCGTCTAGCCTGGTGTCAGGTGACCGCCGATGACCTTCCCAAGATTCTTGCCGGTGACGGTGGGATTCCTGTTTCCACCATTCCATT
>CAYHNM010000029.1:0-9573 GCA_964357985.1 uncultured Nitrospira sp.
CCGTCCGCTCTCCGTCCTCCCTTCTAGAACCGCTCCGCAAATCGTGCTATCTTCACCCCGCTCGGAAGCGTCATTGGTCAATCGTCAACCGTGACGGCATAAGAGCAATTTGCTTCGGCCTCTTCGTTCTACCATTGACCATTGACGAATGACGATCATGTTGTAAGCAGCAGCAAGGAGCGCATACCATCATGTTATTGAGTGGCAAAAAAGGGCTCATCATCGGCGTCGCCAACAAGCACAGCATCGCCTGGGCCATCGCCCAGTCTGCCGCCAGCCAAGGCGCCACACTCATGTTCAATTACCAGAACGAGCGGCTGCGGGAGAATGTTGAAGAACTCGTCGCGACGATGCCCGGCGCGAAGGCGTTTCCCTGTGACGCCGGCGATGATGCGCAGATTGCGACCATGATGCAGAACGTGGGCAAAGAAGTCGGCACGCTCGATTTCCTCGTCCACTCCATTGCCTTTGCCCCGCGCGAGGAACTCACGGGGCAATTTGTGAACACCACGCGCCAGGGTTTCGCGACGGCCTTGGACGTCAGCGCCTATTCACTCGTTGCCGTCACCCGCGCCGCGCTGCCTCTGATGACCAATGGCGGGTCTGTCGTCACGCTGACCTACCTCGGCGCAGAACGTGTCGTGCCGCACTACAATGTCATGGGTGTGGCCAAGGCGGCGCTGGAAGCCACCGTGCGCTATTTGGCGAACGACCTCGGTCCTAAGAACATTCGCGTGAATGCGATTTCTGCCGGGCCGATCAAGACATTGGCTGCCCGCGGAGTATCCGGCATCAGCAAAATGGTCGATCACCATAAAGAGTTTGCCCCGCTACGCCGCGCGACCGAGCAAGGTGAAGTCGGCGACACCGCGTTGTTTCTCGTCAGTTCATTGGGGCGAGGTATTACCGGCGAAGTGATCTACGTGGACGGCGGGTACAACATTCTGGGATCACTGGCGTCGGTCGAGTGAGTCGTTAAACGGCAAGCGTCAAGCGTAAGAGGAAATGAGGGCCCGCTTTCTTCACGGTTGACGATTGGCGGTTGACGCCTATTCCAGCGTGCTTCTGAGCGCCTTCAGCCGTCCCTGCTTCTTTTTACTTTCGATCCGCCTGGTCTGAGAACCCTTCGTCGGTTTCGTCGCTCGTCGCTTCTTGCGCGGGATGGCCACACTCTGAATCAAGAGACAGAGCCGTTCCAGCGCATCCGCCCGATTCCGTTCCTGCGTCCGATGCTGCTGCGCTTTGATCGTAATGATCCCATCTTGCGACACCCGGCTATCTCTGAGTTGTAGCAATTCCTGCTTGTAAAACGGTGGTAAGGAAGACGCCTTGATGTCGAACTGGAGATGAATCGCGGTCGAGACTTTATTGACGTTCTGTCCGCCGGCCCCTTGCGAACGCATGGCATGAAGTTGAATTTCTGAATCCGGAATGAGGACATGGGAGGAGATGTGCAGCATAGGAACCGTAGTCTACCGTAGTCAGCTCCCGGTCGTCATGGTTCTTTCGGAGCTGTCGCAGAAAATCAATTGGGGAGCGATGTGCCGAATCCGGTGATTACTGCAGCTCCGGCACACGGTCGATGATGCGAAGTCTGACGTCATCACCTAGTTGAATCTGAACCATTTTGGTCGAAAGGTTTTCGCGGACTTGATTCACATCGTTCACGGTGAAGCGGATCTGCCCACCGCATCGCTCGACGAGATGATAGAGCAACAGCGTGGTGAGGTAGCTGACTTCTTCGTCGTTGGCATGCTCGCTGAAGTTCAATATTTGAGGCATGATGGTTTCAACGTCTCCCTGTGGTGAAGAACCTTTATCGCCGAAGCGAGGTCGATCGCACAATGACCCAAAAGAAGGGGAGCGACAAGCGACAGTTTTGTACAATTGAAAGGGCGGCCGGTGGAGGGCAGTTGGTCCAGATGTCCGGGAGCGGCAGATCCGTTAGGTCGTTCGCGGTAAGGGCTCTCTTACGGAGACGGTGAGCTGCCCGTGGCTGGGATGAATTGCACCTGGTTAGCCAGTTGGTCGAGGAGGGAGAGTGTTCCCCATGGATCTTTCTGCGGCCTTGCATGAAGAAAAAGAATTCCCTGCAAGTCCGGTCCCATGATCGCCATGCCTCGGCCAGTTAAGGAGCCTGCTGCGTAGGTTGCTGTGAGGGTGCTCCCTTTGCGAGTGACAGTTCCTGCCGGTTCAAACACTAGCGTTTCGGAAATTGGCTGCGGTTCTCCAAGCAGGGCAAAGAGTTCGTCTTCTGTCTGGTTGAGAATCGCGAAGGCGAGCACAAAGCCCGCTTCTTTTTCTGAGACCAGAAGCACGGCGGCCAGGTTGTCCAGTTGTTCGCCACGCCATCCTGTTGGAATGAGAAAAGAGGCGACGCCGTTTGGCACGCGGACGCGGGTGCCGGCGCGATAGCTCTGCCCGGCTTGCATGTCGATGGTGGTTGTGCGGGGTGGCGGGGATTGCGCCCAACTGCCTGGTACCCCCAGTATGAGACAACACAGGGCCGCAAGGGTTGTGCGAGCGGAGATCGTGACGATCATTCCATTATGGGCACAGAACCAACGATATGGATCAGGGTTGATAGCTATCCATCGGAGGACAGGTGCAGATCAAATGGCGATCTCCGTAGGCTTCATCGATGCGGCTGACTGCCGGCCAGAACTTGTTGGCTCTGACAGATGGAGTCGGGAATGCCGCCTGCTCTCTCGTATAGGGACGATTCCAGTCTGTAGCCGTGACGGTAGTTGCTGTGTGCGGCGCATTCTTGAGCACATTATTGGTACGGGGTTGACGCCCGTCGGCGATCTCTTGAATCTCTGCACGAATCGCGATCATCGCCTCACAGAACCGGTCTAATTCAGCTTTCCCTTCACTCTCTGTCGGTTCAATCATCAAGGTGCCGGCGACCGGAAAAGACACGGTCGGTGCATGGAAGCCGTAATCCATGAGGCGCTTGGCGACATCCATGGCTTCCACGCCGGATGATTCTTTGAAAGGCCGCAGATCGAGAATGAACTCGTGCGCGACATGTCCTGTGGCGCCGGTGTAGACGATAGAGTAGTGCTTCTCTAGCCGTTTGGCCATGTAGTTGGCGTTGAGGATGGCGACTTGCGTGGCCTTCTTGAGGCCGTCGCGGCCCATGAGGGCGATATACACCCAGGAGATAGGGAGAATACTTGCGCTTCCGTGCGGGGCTGCGGACACGGGACCGATCGACTCGCGGGTTCCCAGCCCTGTCACAGGATGCCCCGGGAGATAGGGCGCGAGATGTCTGGCGACGCCGATGGGCCCCATGCCAGGGCCGCCTCCGCCGTGCGGGATGCAAAACGTTTTGTGTAAATTCAGATGGCAGACGTCGGCGCCGATGTCGCCGGGCCGACAGAGTCCCACCTGTGCGTTCATGTTGGCCCCGTCCATGTAGACCTGGCCGCCATGGGTATGGACGATCTGGCAGATCCGGCGTACGTCCGCTTCGAAGACCCCATGCGTTGAGGGGTAGGTCAGCATCAAGGCCGACAGCTGGTCGCGGTACTGCGCGGCTTTCGCTTCTAGGTCGGTCAGATCCACATTCCCCTGCTTGTCGCAGGCCACGACGACCACCGTCATTCCGGCCATCGCCGCACTCGCGGGGTTGGTGCCGTGGGCCGACACAGGGATCAGGCACACATCCCGATGGGGCGCACCCTGCCCGCGGTGGTAGGCGCGAATCGCCATCAGCCCCGCATATTCACCCTGGGAGCCGGCGTTGGGCTGGAGCGAGATGGCGGCAAATCCCGTAATCTCCGCCAACCAGGCTTCCAGCTGCCGGAACAATTCCTGGTATCCCTGCGTCTGCTCGGACGGGGCGAAAGGATGGAGATGGGCAAATTCCGGCCAGGTGACCGGGAGCATTTCCGCTGTCGCGTTCAGCTTCATGGTGCAGGAGCCCAGCGGAATCATCGAATGCGTGAGCGACAAATCCTTTCCCTGGAGCCGATGCAGGTAGCGCAACATCTCATGCTCGGAATGATAGCGATTGAACATCTCATGTGTGAGATAGGAACTGGTCCGTGCCAACGGATTGGGATAAACGGGCTCGATAGAGCCGGCGAGATCGATGACCTGGAACGGCAGGCGGTCGTGGCCGACGAAGAGTTCCAGGAGTGTCCCGACTTCGTGCTCGGTGCTGGCTTCATCGAGTGAGAGACCGAGGGATCCGTCTTCATGGGTCCGGAGATTGATTCGCCGTTCGTTCGCTCTAACGCGGATCAGATCAATCTGGTTCTTGGGCGCGCGGACGCGTAACGTATCGAAGAACAATTCCGGGCCCACGTCAAAGCCAAGCCGGCGCAAACCCTCGGCAAGCATCAGCGTTAAGCCGTGCACGCGTTGTGCGATGCGGCGGAGTCCGTCGGGGCCGTGGTACACGGCGTACATGCCGGCCATCACGGCCAAGAGTACCTGGGCCGTGCAAATGTTGCTCGTGGCCTTTTCCCGCCGGATATGTTGTTCGCGTGTTTGTAAGGATAACCGGTAGGCGGTGTTCCCTGCGGCGTCTTTGGAGACACCGACGATACGGCCGGGCATCTGGCGCTTGAACTCTTCCTTGGTGGTTAAGAACGCGGCATGCGGGCCGCCGAATCCCATAGGGATCCCGAATCGTTGGCTGGAGCCCACGGCAATGTCGGCGCCGAACTCTCCCGGGGAACGCAAGAGTGTCAAGGCCAGCAGGTCTGTAGCGACCACCACGAGTATTCCTGTCTCATGAGCGCGAGCGACCAGGCCGCTGACGTCCCCGACATAGCCGTCGCTCGTCGGGTATTGGAGCAACAATCCGCACAAGGTCTTGTCCGAGAACTTGATCGAGGCGTTGGGGCCTGAGCGAATGGTGATACCCAAGGGCTCAGCGCGTGTTTGGAGTACCGCGAGGGTCTGCGGATGGCAGTCCTGCGAGACGAAAAACTCTTTCCGCTCCTCACCCCGGGAGCGAGATATGGCTAAGCACATGGCCATGGCTTCTGCGGCGGCGGTCCCCTCGTCCAGCAATGACGCATTGGCCAGGGGCAATCCGGTCAGATCCCCGACCATCGTTTGAAAGTTCACCAGCGCTTCAAGGCGGCCTTGGGCGATTTCGGCCTGATAGGGCGTGTATTGGGTGTACCAGCCAGGGTTTTCCAGAATGTTCCGCTGGATGACGCCAGGGGTGATGCAATGGTAATAGCCCATGCCGATGAGTGAACGGTAGACGCGGTTTTTTGCTGCAATCTGTTTAAGCTCATCCAGCACGGCCTGCTCTCCCCTTTGTGGAGACAGATCCAGAGGCTTTCGTAGTTGGATATCCTGGGGAACCGTGACATCGCAGAGATGTTCCAGCGAGGGTATACCGGCTACGGCCAGCATGTCGCGGATGTCGTCGTCCGACGGGCCGATATGTCGCGGTGGGAAGAGATCGGTCGATTGCAGAAAATCAGGTTGAGGCATGTTCGTTCGATCCGCTCGCTATCAGATGGTTCGTGAATGGCTCATGAGCCCGAGGAGAGTACCATGGCGCTGCTCCATTTCCAATATCCCGCGGCCTGGCGCCACCGCCGCTTGCCATAGAGATGGTAGTTCTGTAAGTACAGGGGGTAGAGAGGAATTTTCCCCATTCCCACGGGGTGTGATGACGACTCAACGAACACATCTGCATGACATTCTCATCGTCGGGGCCGGTCTGGCAGGCATGCGCGCGGCTTTGGCTGCCCCGACCAATTTGGATGTGGCGCTGATCTCAAAAGTTCATCCGGTTCGCAGCCACTCGGTGGCGGCTCAAGGCGGGATCAACGCCGCGCTTGGCGAGAATGATTCGTGGGAAGCCCATGCCTTCGATACGGCAAAGGGAGGGCTCTACCTCGGCGATCAGGATGCCATTGAGGCGATGTGCCGGGAGGCTCCGGGGGACATTCTTGAACTGGAGCGAATGGGCGTCATCTTCAGCCGCGATTCCCAAGGCCGTATCGCCCAGCGGCCGTTCGGCGGAGCCGGCTTTCCCCGTACCTGCTATGCGGCCGATCGCACGGGCCACGCGCTCCTGCATGCACTCTATGAGCAGATTCTCAAACGACGTACCACAGTCTATGAAGAGTGGTATGTCACCGCGCTTGTGGTCGAAGAAGGTGTCTGTCGAGGGGTGATTGCCTGGGACATTGTTCGTGGCGGTTTACGGCTCATTCAAGCCAAGGCTGTCATCCTTGCGACAGGCGGCAGCGGCCGCGTGTTTTTGACCAGCACGAATGCCGTGATCAATACCGGAGACGGGATGGCCTTAGCCTATCGCGCCGGGGCACCGCTCATGGACATGGAGTTTGTCCAGTTTCATCCGACCACATTGAAAGACACGGGCATTCTGATTACGGAAGGGGCGAGGGGTGAGGGCGGCTATCTGCTCAACACGCTGGGGGAGCGGTTTTTGAAGCGATATGCCCCGGAGCAAATGGAGCTGGCGACCCGCTCGACCGTCTCCCTGGCGATTGGCCAGGAAATTCTTGAAGGCCGGGGAGTGGATGGGTGTGTGTTGCTGGATCTCCGGCATCTCGGGCGAGACAAGATTATGGAACGGCTCCCGCAAATCCGGCAGATTGCGATGGAGTTTGCCGGGCTCGATCCGGTTGAAACGCCGATTCCCATCCGGCCCGGCGCGCACTATCAAATGGGTGGAGTCAGAGCCAACCAATGGGGTGAGACGGCCATCTCCGGCCTTTTCGCGGCAGGAGAATGCGCCTGCGTCAGCGTGCATGGGGCCAATCGCCTGGGCGGCAATTCGCTGCTGGAAACCATTGTGTTCGGTCGACGGGCCGGGACAAGAGCCGGTGAGTATGCCGGAACCGTGGGGCATGAGACGCCTGCGCCGCAGCATCTCGCCGAAGAGCAAGCCAGAGTTGAGCGGTTGCTTTCTCAGAGTGGAGGAGAACGTGCCTGGCAGGTGCGGCAGGAGCTGGGGGCCACGTTGAGTACGAACCTCGGGATCTTCCGGACAAAAGAATCGATGACGGCGGCCGGAAGCAAGGTGCGGGAGCTCCAGCACCGCGCGGCGGCGGTTACGGTGCAGGACAAGGGGCGAGTCTTCAACACCGACTTGATCCAGGCGTTGGAGCTACAATGCTTGGTTGAACTCGCGGAAACTATTGTTGCAGGGGCTCGCGCGCGCGAGGAGAGCCGGGGTGCTCATTACCGTTCAGATTTCCCCACCCGCAACGACGCCGCCTGGCTGCGGCATACGGTGACTCAACGGACGCCTGGCGGTGCGAGTTTGTCCTATGCCCCGGTCACGGTCACTCGGTTCCAGCCTAAGTAGGAGCGTGTGACCTACGGTGGCGTGATGGACGCCTGACAGAGGTAACATGATTCCTATGCCTCAATCACCCGGTTCCAGCCCAAGTAGGAAGACGTTGCCGCGTCCCGGGCTATGGGTCGGGGTGCCGTTCCTCCACCACATCTACCGGAGAACATCCCCCGTAGGTTTGGTATAATCGGCCGGCAGGAGGAGTCCGTATGCGTGTGCTCGTTGTCGAAGACGAAACGAAGGTCGGCTGTTTCATCAAGCGCGCACTTGAGGAAGAAAGCTATGCTGTCGATCTCTGTGAAGACGGGGCCAAGGGACTCGAGATGGCGCTGGCGACCAACTACGATTTGATCGTCGTGGATCTCATGTTGCCGTCGATGTCGGGGATGGACATTCTTAAAGCCGTGCGGCGCGAACGGATTCAAACGCCGGTGATGATTCTGACGGCGCAGTCCCAGGTGGATCAACGGGTGAAGGGCCTCGATGCCGGCGCCGACGATTATCTCACCAAGCCGTTTGCCATCGATGAACTGCTGGCCCGTGTCCGGGCGCTGTTGCGTCGGGGGGCGACCGAGAGCCCCGGCATTCTGCAGATCGACGATTTGGTGCTGAATCCCGCGACGCGTGAAGTCGCGCGCGGCGGGCAGCGCATTGAGCTCACACTGAAAGAATATGCGCTCTTGGAATATCTCATGCGGCATACCGGACGGGTGCTGACAAGGCCGATGATTTCGGAACACGTCTGGAACCAGGACTTCGACACCTTCACCAATGTCATCGATGTCTACGTCAATTATCTCCGCAACAAGATCGACCGGGGCCGGTCGAAGAAACTCATCCATACGATCCGTGGCAGCGGATATATGCTGAAAGTCGACTGATGCCACTGCGACTTCGGTTGACGCTCTGGTACGGGAGCACGCTGGCTCTGGTTCTCATCGTGTTCTCCGTGGTCTTGTACAATGTGACCGCGCGGAGTCTTCGCGATGCGGTAGATCAATCGTTAGAAGAGACCGCTAACACGGCGGTTCGGTCGCTGGAAGAGCGGGGGTTTCTCCCGCTCATCGACGAAGAAGAATTGCTCTCGCAGTTTCCCGAACTCGCCCGGATCGACAAGTTCTTCCAGATCTTCAGCCCCTCCGGAACGATCACGCTCCGTTCTCCCAATATCAAGCAACATGAAGTCCCGCTCAGCCGCACGGCGCTCGAAACGACGTTCAGCGGGAAATCCATTTTTGAATCGGCGAAGTATCCGAAGGAGCCGCCGCTCCGACTCGTGTCCGTGCCGATCATGTATCGTGGAACCTTGCTCTACATCGTGCAAGTCGGGACGTCGATGGAATCGATCGAAGACACGTTGCGCCGGCTGCTGCTGGTGTTGCTGGTGACGATGCCGATTGCGCTGGCGTTGTCACTGGCCAGCGGATGGTTTCTGGCCGGCCGCGCGCTGCGGCCGGTCGACGCCATCACGCTGGCGGCCCAGCGCATCGCCGCCGGCGATCTCAGTCAGCGGTTGACCGTCTCGACCTCTCCCGACGAGATCGGGCGCCTGGCCAGTATGTTCAACGACATGATCGGCCGGCTCGATGTGTCGTTCCGGCAGATTCGTCAATTTACCAGCGATGCGTCCCACGAGCTCCGGACTCCGTTGACCGTCATGAAGGGAGAGACGGAGTTGGTACTCCGGCGCCCCCGCCCGTTAGGTGACTACCAATCCGTGCTCGAAAGCAATTTAGAAGAAATCGATCGCATGACCCGCATCGTCGATGAGTTGCTCTTTCTTTCCCGCGCCGACATGGGAGAGGTGAGAATGGAGACGCTGCCGGTCGGCCTGGAATCGCTCGTCGAAGACATCCACCGGCAGGCGACGCTGCTCGGACAGGATCGCAACATCGCCGTCACGCTTGGCACGGTGCAGCCGGCCGTCGTTCAAGGCGACGAACTCCGGCTGCGAGAGTTGCTGCTGAATTTGGTGGAGAATGCGATCAAGTACTCTCATCCCAACGGGAACGTCGAGATCTCGCTCGTCACAGAAGGATCGCGCGCGCGCCTGTCGGTCACAGATCAAGGGATCGGCATAGCGCCCGATGATCTGTCCCGCATCTTCCATCGTTTCTTCAGGACGGATGGCGCCCGGGCCCATACGAAGAAAGGGACAGGCCTTGGACTGGCGATTTGCACCTGGATCGCCGAGTCCCACAAGGGCCGTATCGACGTGACGAGTGAGCCGGGTGTCGGGTCGACGTTTACGGTCACGCTCCCCCTGGCAG
>CAYHNM010000030.1:0-9529 GCA_964357985.1 uncultured Nitrospira sp.
GACCGGCGTCTCATAGTCCGCCAGAATTTCCCGGTACAAGGGAATGAGGTTGCCCGACTGTGCGTACCGGCGGAATTCGTCCAAGCTGAGTGAATAGGTTGGCGTTCCCATGCCTGCGGGACTACTCCATTCCGACGATAAGTTTCTGGCCCACTTCGATAATATCGTCCGGCAGCTTGTTCCACTTTTTCAGCTTGTCGATTGGGACGCCGTACAATCGGCTGACTCGAAACAACGTTTCTCCGGGCTTGACCACATGAATGGTGGTTCCGGATTTGGCGCCTGGCTTGGCCGCTTCCGCTGGGGCTGCCAGGCTTGCCATCTCTTTCGTCGAATCCTGCAGGAGGGCCTCTGTCTCACGCGAGAGCGACGCCAGTTCATCGACCTTCTTGGGTTTGGCTGCTGCCTGCGGCGCCATTTTCCGCATGTCCTGCATGGCCTTCCGCTCCAGCATGGCCGATTCTTTAACCGCCTCAGATTCTTCTTGGAGCCGTCCCATTTGCTCTCGTGCTGACTGAACTTGCGCCGCCAATTCGCGGTTCCTCGCCTCGAATTCAGCCAACTCTTTTTTCGTCCGCTTCGCTTCGCTGTCGAGCTCTGCCGTGCGCTTTTCTTCCTGTGCCAGCAACCGTTGGAAATTCAGACTTCGCGCCTTCTCCGCATTGTATTTTTCTTCGAGCACCACACAGCCGCTGAGCAACATGGCGCCGCACAGCACAAGCATGCCGGAACCAACCACTTTGCAAGTCTGATTCATCACTCGACGATCCTCCATCTTCATTGTCCACCTCCGCCGCCGGATCATGACTGCATCCCAAATCGGCCATCCCGTCTCTCACAACTCCTAGTCATTCCACAACTGACGGGTCATTAAGAATACGGTCCAACGCTGTGAAAGTCAAAGCGAATTGGGGCGGGACAGGGGTTTGACCCACTCCTGGTGCTGTGTTACCGTCCTCTTCATGAAAATGATCGATTCGAATACTTGCAGCCATGGATAATCGCGCACAAGCCTCCTCTGCCAGGACCATCTCTGTACAGGGCATTACGCTGCACCTCGCGCAGCCCATTTCGACATTACAAGAATGGATCGGGAGCCGAGAGCCGCTGCAACAGCTCCTCGCCTGCTGGCTCAAAGTGGACCCGCGCGATCTCCCCCTGTCGCCGAGAATTACCGGTCCCCCGGGCATCGGAAAAACGACCCTGGCGATGTCGGGCGCCAAGGAACGCAAACAGGATCTGTATGTCTTTCAATGTACGGCCGATACCCGCCCGGAAGACCTGCTGATTACACCGGTCCTGGCCGAATCGGGCTCCATCGCCTACCACGCGTCGCCACTGGTGACGGCGGTGCTCACCGGGAGTATCTGCGTTCTGGATGAAGGCAACCGGATGAACGAGAAGAGCTGGGCATCCCTGGCCTCCTTGCTTGACCATCGCCGCTGCGTCGAATCGATCATCGCAGGCATTCTGATCGAAGCGCACGAAGACTTCCGCTGCTGCGTCACGATGAACGAGGATGCCTCCACGTATGAAGTGCCGGACTACATGCTCTCCCGTCTGCAACCGACCCTCGGCCTCGGATTCCCGTCTCGCCAGGATGAAATGGCGATTCTCCGCTACCATCTTCCCTTTGCAAAGGAAGATATCCTGAGCATCGCCGTCGGCTTCCTGCAGGACGCCCACCAGCTGAACCTGGAATATTCGATCCGCGACGGCTTGCATCTCATCCAATACGCCGTCAAACGGCTCGCCCAGGATTCGTCCCATCCGGTCGCGCTCGATCGAATGTGGCAGGAAGCCCTCTTGAAAGTGCTCGGAGCCGAGTCGCTGGATTTGGAAGAGCAGTCGAAGCGAAGAAAGCGGGCGATGGGTGATCAAGTGCTCCCCAAAGGCTTTGGCGATTTCTTTTTCGAGGAAGACGACCCTCTACACCCGGGACGCTGAATGTCTCGCTATACGCCGACCGACGCACGCATACTCAGCCTGTCGCCTCGCATCGATCTCCTACCCATCCTCCATGGCAGCGGCGACATTGCACAGGAAGTCCGCGAGACGCTGATTGCCAAACGATATGACTGTCTTGCCGCTCCGCTCCCGCCGTCCGTAGAAGCCTGCGTCGAACAAGCGGTGGATCGCCTCCCTGAGATCAGCCTGATCGTCTTGCCGGAACCGGCGCAAGAGGAAAAGGCCGGCGTCAGCCTGATTCCGGTCGATCCCTGTCAGGCCGTCATCATGGGCATCCGCGTGGCGATGGGCGAAGCCATCCCCCGCGCCTACATCGACCGGGAGGTCGCCCGATTTGAACCGCTTCCTTTTGTCGGACCTGATCCCTATGCCGTCAAATCCGTCTCGCTTCCGATGCTGGCGGCTGCGACGCTGCCCTCTCTCACCATGCCGCCGTCGGGCTCACAGCAGGATCAACGGATCACATGGATGGCTTTTCGGCTCCATGAACTGGAGCTGGATCATGCTTCCATCTTATGCCTGTGCCACCTGACGGATTGGCCCTGGCTCCGCGCCGCCTATCACGCCAATGCTCCGTATGTGCGGCCGGAGTCAACAGCGGGACAGCCGGTTCGTTGCCGCGTCAACCGCGACTCTCTCTACTTCGCCTTGGGAGAACTTCCTTTCCTTACCGAATTGTATGAACGGCGACGGGAAACGCTGCATTCAGATTGGAATCTGGCCATCGATGGCGTGAAGGAACTGCTCATCGAGACGCGAACCAGGTGGATTGAACACCACCGGGCAGAAGGCGCCTCCATTCCGAATTGGGTGACGCCGCAAATTCTCCAGGTCCTCTTGCAGTACGTCCGGAACCTCACCCTGCTTGAACGCCGCCTGACGCCATCACTGTATTCACTCATCGTCGCCGCCAAGCAAACTGCCGGAGATGATTTCGCTGTGATGCTGCTCAAGACGGCCAAAAGTTACGGCTATCAGGATGATCGTACTCAGTCTCAACTCGATGCGATCACCGTCGGGCTCAATGAAGTAGAGCTACCTGACGGCACCATCGCCTCCGCCACCAATCGCCTGCAGGGGCCGCCGCTCGTCTGGCGCGAGCTGTCGTTGAAACCGAAGCCTGACCGAAAAACCAGCCGCCGATGGTCCCATCTCTGGAACCCGCAACGGCAATGTTCCTGGCCTCCGGAAGATCAGCGGATTGAAAGTTTCACTACCCACGTGCGCGCGCAGGCAGCCGCGCTTATCGGCGCGGATCTGGCCAAGACGGAAAAGTTTACGACGTCGATGAAAGACGGGTTGGATCTCCGGGAAAGTCTTCGCCGGTGGCTGGGTGGGAAAAAGCCGGCCGGCTCACCGTCCGGCAGTGCCTTGAGCGCATTGCCGCGCATGGATCTGTATGTGCGGGAAATTCCGCCCGCCCGCGGCAATGTGGAAGTCGTAATCTTTCTGTTTGACACTCCCGCCGATCCCCTGACCTATTCCTGGCAAGCCACCTGGTTTGCCGAGCACCAGGAAGAATCCACCCTCTGTTTTTACGCCACCCCGTTTGCCGGTGACATGGTGGGACCCGGTATCGCTCAATCGCGTTATGGCGGCGCCTTCTTTTTGTTTCCGCCCCGTCTCATTCCGGATATCTGGAGCGACCCCCTGCTCGCATTTGCGAGCACGCTGGAAGAACGGTTGATTGCGGCGGCAGCCGTGCACACCCGGGAAACCCACATCGCGCTTGTGACGCCCATTCCGCCCCGCGCCAGCTGGCGGAGAATTGCCAAACAATTCGGACGGACCCTCGTACCCATTCCACTCACGAGATTTTCGAGCCAGACGCTCGACCGGCTCCGTCGCTTTCACGTGCTCAACGGCCATGAGATCAGAAGTTATGCCGCCAGATTTATTCGATAACCTTTCGTCGTCCCGACGGCCCGGTTCATCCGCACCGGTTTCCGAACAGCTCGACTGGCTCCGCCAGGAGATCCGCAGACATGACTACTTATACTACGTCAAAGACCGTCCTGAAATCTCCGACGGCGAATACGATCGGCTGTTCAAAGATCTGAGTGATCTCGAAACCGCCCACCCGGATTTGGTGACGAACGATTCTCCGACCCAACGGGTCGGCGCACCGCCTCTGGCTGAGCTGGGCAAGGTCAAGCACGAACGGCCGATGTTGAGTCTCGACTCCATCGTCGATGTGGCCGACGTCCTGGCATTCGATCAACGGATGAAGCGTGAACTAGAAAGCCAGCAGATAGAATATACGGTCGAACCAAAATTCGACGGTCTCTCCATCGAGCTGGTCTATGAACAAGGCCGGCTGGTCCGCGGATCCACCAGAGGCGACGGAACGACCGGTGAGGATGTGACCGTCAACCTCCGGACGATCCGCTCCCTTCCCCTTCACTTGCGCAGTGATTCTTCTCCACCGGCCCATCTCGCCGTGCGCGGCGAAGTCTATATGAAGCTCGACGACTTTCATGGATTGAACCGGACCATGACGGAGCGCGGAGACGAGGCCTTTGCCAATCCGCGCAACGCAGCGGCCGGCTCTCTTCGGCAGCTCGACTCGAACATCACTGCGGCCCGCCCGTTGGTCGTGACCTGCTATGAAGCCATGACGGTATCCGCTGAACCGCCGGATTCTCATTGGGGCGAGCTTGACGCGCTCGCCGAATGGGGACTTCCTATTCCCAGCCATCGACGCCAGTGCCACACGATTGAAGAGGTCATCGCATTCCACCGCGAAACCGAACAGGTGCGCGACAACCTCCCCTATGAAATCGATGGGCTGGTGGTGAAAGTGAATCGCCGGGACTGGCAGGAACAGCTGGGCTTCAAATCCCGTAGCCCCCGCTGGGCGATCGCCTTCAAATTCGCCCCGCGTAAGGAAATCACGGTGGTACAGGATATCGTCGTCTCGGTCGGACGTACCGGCACACTGACTCCTGTAGCACTTCTACGGCCGGTTGAAGTCGGTGGTGTCACGATCAGTCGGGCAACGTTGCACAATGCGGATGAGGTGGCGCGCAAAGATATTCGTGTGGGCGATACGGTCAAAGTAGAGCGAGCCGGCGATGTGATCCCCGCCATTGCCGAGCGCATCCCGGCTCCCGGTGAATCGCGGTCCGAACCGTTCGCGATGCCGGGTCACTGCCCGGTATGCGGATCTGCGGTCGGACGGGAGGGTGCCTATTACTACTGTACCGGCCAATCGGGCTGCGTCGCACAATTGAAAGGCGCCATCGAACATTTCGCCTCCAAGCAGGCGCTCAATATTGAGGGGCTTGGGAAAAAGACCGTTGCGCAGCTCGTGGACCATAAGCTGGTCGGAAGTTTGGCCGATCTCTATCGCCTGACTCGCAATCACCTGCTACCTCTTGAGGGGTTTGCAGAGAAGTCGACCGCTCTATTACTTGAAGCCATTCACCAGAGCAAGACTGTGTCACTGGATCGCTTCTTAATGGGGCTGGGCATTCGCCAGGTCGGCCAACACATCGCCAAGGTGCTCGCCAAGGAGCTCGGAACGCTGGACGCGATCATGGAAGCGGATGAAGCGCGATTCCTGACGGTCAAAGAGATTGGTCCCGAGATCTCCTCCAGTCTGGCCTCCTATTTCCGTGAAGCATCCAATCGTCGGGTGATCGCCCAACTGCGCGAGCTTGGCATGATGATTACAGAGCAGGCTCGCCCCGCATCGCCCCAATCACTCCCTTTTGCCGGGAAGACGTTTGTCTTCACCGGCGGGCTTGACCACTTCAGCCGCGATGAAGCCAAAATTCTGGTCGAGCGCCTGGGAGGAACCGTGTCATCAAGTGTGAGCAAACGCACGTCGTTTGTCGTCGCAGGGCATGATCCTGGATCAAAGCTTGAGCAGGCACAAAAGCTGGGGATTACGGTGTTGAGCGAACAAGGCTTCTCTGACTTGGTCAAAGAAGGGAACGCTAGCTGACGGGATTCAGCGAAGGCGTTTCCACCGGGGCGGGAGTCTTTTCTTCTTTATAAATATTCACACTGCGGATCGATCGGGGATCTGCCTCGTGAACAACTAAGCGGCAATGGGCAATGTGCAACTCTTCTCCGGCTTTCGGGATGCGGCCGAGTTCGCCCTGAATGAGCCCGCCGATGGTCAGGGCCTCGTCGCCGAGATCGACCTTTAAGAAATCGTTGACCTTCCGCACTTCGGTTCTGCCATGGACCAGAATCTGATTCTTCCCGATTCGCTTGATCAGCTCTTCGGTAATATCCGTCTCATCGACGATTTCACCGACCACTTCCTCCAGCAGGTCTTCCAGCGTAACCAGTCCCATCACGCCGCCATACTCATTGACGACGATCCCCATATGACGCTTTTCCTGTTGAAACTGCTTCATCAAATCATCGGCCGTCTTCCCTGCCGGCACAAACAAAGCCGGATGGGCAATATCCCTGAGCCGAACATCTGATCGGCCCTTTGCCAGCTCGGTCAACGCTTTGGTCTTATAGAGCACGCCGGTAATGTTATCCAGCGTCCCGTCATAGACCGGGATACGGGAATACTTCGAGTTATACAGCAGCTCCTGCGCTTCCTTGAGCCGCAAATTCCCATCCAGCGAGAATACGTAGATACGCGGAGTCATGGCATCTTCCGCTGTAATATCTTTCAGTTGAAAGACATTCTTGATCATCTTCACTTCTTCCGATTCCAACTCGCCGGCCTTCCCTCCCTCATCCAGCATGATCTTGAGTTCTTCCTCAGTCACCAGGGGCAGGGTCAACCCCTTCCCTCCGGTCAATCTCTGGATAAGCGGCACCATTAGAAACAGGAGCGGTTTAAGCAACATCTGAACACCATAAACCGGATAGGCCATGTTCAAGGTGACCGGTACGGCAAATTTGGCAGCCAAGGTCTTCGGAATGACGTCGACCGATACCAGCAGGACAAAGGTCAGGACGCCCACCATCACGGCGATGGCTTCCTCAAATACGGTCTTCCCGCCATAGGCATTGAGAGTGATAAAGGTGGCATACATTGGAATAGCAGTTCCCACCAGCCGGTCCCCGACCAGAATGGTCGAGAGGAGCCTTTGCGGGTCACTTCGGAGAGTCAACGCCATAGATGCGCGCTTGTTACCATTCTTGGCAAGGGCGCGAAGGCGGGTCTCATTGACTGAAAAGAACCCGATCTCGGCCGTCGAAATGACGGCAGATAACCCTATTAATGCTAGTAGGATCAGAATATCCATGAAGTCTCTTGATTAGGGACGACTAGCCACGAAGGCTAGCCTGAAAGGACGAACAGCGTGGATTCTGCAGCAGAGAGAAAGCAGACCTTCCCCTGACTGAACAGATTCAACAGACCATGTGGGAGTTATGACGATCATCGGATGATAGATCTATCACACCCACTGGGAAGGGGCAAGACATTCAAAGAAACTGACAGGAATATCAATCAGTTCGAATATGTCACGTGGCGGATAGACATGCAGACTATTGAAAGAGATCTACGCTTCACTACGTATGATCTAGCCATCATCTCTCACCACAAAGGACTGAAGGTGATGCTGAGCGTCCAGCTTGGATGAGGCGATCTGAGCATCGGCTTCAGTCAAAAACTGCCCCACCTGTACCCGATACCGCCGACCTTCAGGTAATTCCACCTGCACCACGCGACCGCCCGGGTACTGAGCCCCGACCTGCTCGAACAACCCTCTGGCGTTCAGCGGATCAGCGAAGGCCCCCACCTGAATGCGTAAGACCCCCATCCCTTCCGGTCTGGCCTGGTATCCGACCACCTGAAGCTCAATCTGATCAGTCCCATTTCCGGTCATTCCTATCGCTTCGGCCCCGGCCAGCGAGAGATCAAGTACCCGTCCCTTGGCAAACGGACCACGATCGTTGATACGTACCGTCACCTGTCTCCCCGTGGAAACCGATCGCACAACGGCAATAGAACCCAGCGGCAATGTCCGGTGAGCTGCCGTGAGTTTGTGCATATCGTACCGTTCACCGTTCGCGGTTTTGTTTCCGTGGAATCCAGGACCGTACCAGGACGCAACCCCTCGCTCATGGAATCCGACAGGATATCCAGGGAATCGTTGGATAGGAGGCGGTTGGGATTGGCAGGAGACAAAAACCGTGCAGACCAAGAGCGTAGCGGCGAAGGTAAGAGAAGGACGGACGGAAACGGACCTGGAGCCCTTCATGGCCTAGAACTCATCAAGTGACTGGTCTTGAAGCAGCGCCAACGCCTTATTCGTGTTCGAGACGGTCAATACGACGATGGCCCGCTTCCCCTCGCGCGAAGGTGTGCAGTAGCCGCACTTGATATTGATACGGTTTTGAGTCAGCAGTTCCGCCACGTCCATAAGCGCACCCGGCTGGTTTTTCAAGCTCAATAAGAGCGCAGTTTCTTCCTTAAACTTAATCTTCGCGGTCTTCAATGCCGCTCGGGCGCCGTCAAGATCCGCAACAAGTAAGCGCAGCTTTCCGGTTCCTGTCACCTCGGGCGCCGAGAACGCCTTGATGTTGACCCCCGCCTCTCCTAAAACAGCAGCCACCTGAGCCATCACGCCTGGCTTGCTCTGTCCGCTAATGACTAACTGTGTTGTTGTCGGCATTGGGGTTACTCCTCGTTGCGGTCGAAATCAAAGATAGAGGCGATTCAGTTGCACCTGAGGTACTCGATGGAGATCAATTTTCGTGCTCATCCAACCTGGAGTCTTTCAAGGGAGACCAAGACCGGTAGAGATGCTTGATGCGCGAGCATGGTGCGGTCTTTCCCAGAGCCCTTCTGCCACAGTCATACCGTATTGAGCGCCGGATGTTCGTAATCGATTGCCTCAACGCCCCCCGCCTTCCCGGACAGCAGACACGCCATGGCTTCCAACTGTTCATCATCAGCCAGCTCCTTTTGCCTATCCTCAATCCGCGCTTTCAACTGATCCGCAGAGCACTGGGCCGACCTGGATCATCATTCCCTATGAGACGCATCGATGAAATGCTGACTTGCAGCATCAGATCGAGGCACCTTATGGAAGCACAAAGAAGCCGTTAGAGAATTTGCACCACACCATTCACAAAGCCGTATTCATAGATACTGCTGAACCGGAGATCCACTGACGCAGCAATCTTTTCGGCCTGTGCCCGGTTCCCCCTCGGAATCAGCAAATACATCGGCACGCCAGCGACGGCGGTGCGTTTCCACTTATACTGGGTATCAGGATTCTGGAGTGAGTCCTCGGTCTCGACTTCGGCCATCCACTGCATACTATTGCCGCGCGGGCTAAATGACCATCCGGCAATGTCCGATTGCTGACCAGGATCGGCCCAAGGATTATGATCCGACGTCGTCCTAATTGTGACCTTGCACTGAAACGCCCGTGCCCATCGCTGGGCCGCCTCACTGACGACCTGGTCGTGAATCGTCTCAATCCCTTTTTCACGTAAGATCGTACTCATGGATGACCCCCTTACATAATACTTATGAACATCCATTCGTCGCGCCGCAGCTCACGCACTTCAGACAGGTGCCGTTTCGGACCATCGTAAATTGTTTGCACTCCGGACAGGGATCGCCTTCATA
>CAYHNM010000031.1:0-9433 GCA_964357985.1 uncultured Nitrospira sp.
TCCCTACGACGGTTTAGCAAACCGTTGCCTTCGGCCACTCGGCCACCTCTCCACGACCAGTTGCATAGGGGTCTGTCCGCAGGCGGGCAGAGTCGTCAGCGCGGTGATGTCGCTTACGAGCGGGCTGATATTACCTCAGCCGGTGCAAGAGGTACAAGTGAAAGGTCTTAGGCGGCGGGGTAAAAGTTTAGCCGGGTCATGCGGCGTTCCTGGTATCCCATTGAAGGCTTTGGATGTGGCGTCTGGATTTGGCGAGAAGTATGAAGGCGGTTGAGTAGAGGTGTTGCGCCAGGTGAGCTGTCTCGGCTGAGCGCATGGAAAATGTGGAGAAGGCGGGTGCGGACGCATTCTGAGCGATGGATGCCTGCTCATTACACGAAGGCTCTGTGGGGATATGGGAGAGAGAGGCGGTGTAGCGCAGTTCGATGGTGCTTGGCCGAACGACTCCGCTCAGCGCGAGCAGGTGCAGGGCTTTTTTCTTTTGAGCGCGTGATTGCCGATAGTGAGTCCATCGTGTCAATGGCATGGATCGATCTCCTGTGTTCCTCAGCTGTGATGATGTCCAGTGCACTACATCCAAAGCACTTTCCCGAAGTCTTTATCGATCCCTCTGGGATGGTGGCAATGGGTACATCGCGCAAACAGTGTCGCGTCTTCCGGAGTAAGTGACGAGCGAAGGACGATTTGATAGATGTGTCCCCCGCAGGAGGTGCAGGCTTTGCCTCGGATCTCTCTGCGAATGGCTCCGATCTTGCCGACTTGTTTTTGCATCTGCTCCCTCCTTGTCCCGGGCTATTCCTGATGTCGTGTCCGCTATGCGCAGGTGGGGTCAGGATAGGCGAGACAGTGCGGGCTGGAAATACCGTAGAGGTAGGAGTGCACCAACCGAAAGAGGGAGATAGGCTAAGCCTTTGCTTCTCCAATCCGGTTTAAGTGATCTGTTTAGTATGTCGTAATATCAATAGGTTGCGATATGTAACTTAATGATATGGATTTCGCTCTAGATGGGTCGAGTGTTGCCATGATCAGGTGAGTGGCTGATGCAGATGGAGATGTGAATGGAGGCAGGATGGAGAGGTTGTGACTATCGGATGGGATATATGGCGGAGGGGGCGAGATTTGAACTCGCGGATAGGTTGCCCCATCTCCAGTTTTCAAGACTGGCACGTTCGGCCGCTCCGTCACCCCTCCGAGCCGTAGGAAGATATGTGGCACTACTTTCTGATGCAGTCAAGCCCTCCCATATAGGGGCGGAGCGGCGTAGGGACGACAATGCTCCCATCCGCCTGCTGGTAGTTTTCCAAAATCGCGAGCAACGTTCGGCCTACCGCGAGACCGGATCCGTTCAAGGTATGGACGAACTCTGTCTTGGAGTCTTTCTTATTGTCCTTGGTGCGATAGCGAATATTGGCGCGCCGAGCCTGAAATCCCTCGAAGTTGCTACAGGAGGAGATTTCACGGAAGTGCTGTTGAGAGGGCAGCCAGACTTCGATGTCGTAGGTCTTGGCCGCTGAAAATCCCATATCTCCGGAACAGAGCGTCACGACGCGATAGGGCAATCCTAAGCCCTGCAGAATGCTCTCTGCGTGACCGGTGAGGCGTTCGAGTTCAGCCTGTGACTGGTCAGGGGGGCAAAACGAGACGAGTTCGACTTTATTGAACTGATGGAGCCTGATTAAGCCGCGGGTATCTTTCCCATAGGACCCGGCTTCGCGGCGGAAGCAGGGCGTATAGGCGGTATAGCGGATCGGCAATACTTCTTCGTCCAGCAATTCATCTCGGTGGAGATTCGTGAGCGGCACTTCAGCTGTCGGGATGAGAAAATAATCTTCGTCTTTCAGACGGAACAGATCTTCTTCAAACTTAGGCAGTTGCCCTGTGCCGGTCATCGTCGCGCGATTGACCAGCAGGGGAGGGAGCACTTCCCGATATCCGTGCTGCGTTGTATGGCGGTCCAACATGTAGTTGATGAGCGCGCGCTCAAGCTGGGCTCCGGCGCCGGTCATGACGGCAAACCGGGCGCCGGCGAGCTTGGATGCCCGGTCAAAATCGAGAATGCCCAGAGCCTCACCGAGTTCCCAATGGGGTTTTGCTGGAAAATCGAAGGAGGGGTGGGCGCCCCATTGGCGGATCTCGACATTATCCGAGGCATCCTGCCCGGTTGGCACTGATTCATGCGGCAGATTGGGAATACGTAAGTTCAGATCGGCGAGAGACTCCTCAACGCCGCGCAGCGTGCCTTCAATCTCACGGATCCGTTCTCCAACCTGTTTCATGGCGGCGACCGCTTCGTCTGCCGGCTCCTTGGCGCGCTTTAACCGGGCAACCTCGTCAGAACCTTTTTTAAGGTCGCTTCGAAGTTGTTCCACCTGCATGGTCAGATTGCGCCGCTCTTCAACCAGCGTCTTCATGGTGTCCCAAGGGACGTCGGTTCCCCGACGGCCGAGGCGTTCGCGGATTGAGTCGAGATGGTCCCGCAACTGGCGTAAATCGTACACGTGGTACTCCTCGTAAAGTTTGAGGAATCTAGCATCGGGTTTAGGTAGAGTCAACGAAACGCGTGATGCAAGGTGAGATGCAGTCATGGGGTGGATTCCCTTGGATTGACAATCGCCATTCGTGTCGCCACGATGACGCCATGCGAACGGTGTCAAATCCTCCAAATCCATTTGAATCGACGTATCGTGAATTGCTGGAGCCTGCTCCCGCGGCAACCGTGGAGATCTTTCGCGACGCGAGCCGGGAAATTCTGAGTCGCAATGACAGCCCCGATCTGCCCTTTCGCTGGAGCGTCAATCCCTATCGCGGCTGTTTCCATGGTTGTGCCTATTGCTATGCGCGTCCTTCGCACGAGTATTGGGGATTCGGGGCCGGAACCGATTTTGAATCCAAACTGGTGGTGAAGGAGGATGCGGCAACTCTGTTGCGTCAGGCATTTGAGCGTCCGTCCTGGAAGGGCGAGCTGATCGTATTTTCCGGGAACACCGACTGCTATCAACCGTTGGAAGCTTCGTACGGTCTGACGCGCGCCTGTTTGGACGTCTGTGCCGACTATCGGAACCCGGTGGGGATTATCACGAAGGGTGCATTGGTGCTCCGTGACGTGGATGTGTTGGCGAGGATACAACAGAAGGCCTGGATGCGGGTCTACTTGAGCATTCCGTTTGCCGATGAGGAGGTGGCCAGAAAGATGGAACCCCATGCTCCTTCAATCAGTAAGCGATTTGAGACGATGAAAGCACTCTCCGATGCGGGGATCCAGACGGGCATTTCGATTGCGCCGGTGATTCCCGGGCTCAATGATGAGGCGATCCCTGAGCTGCTTGAGCGGGCGTGGGCCGCCGGTGCGCGCATGGCGACGTTCAGTTTGTTGCGGCTCTCAGGAAGTGTGGAGTCTGTGTTTCTGGACCGGATCAAAGAAATCTACCCCGATCGATTCTCGAAAATTATCAATCGACTTCGTGAAGTACGGGGAGGGCAACTCTCTGAGGCAGCCTTCTTTGATCGCCATCATGGAAGTGGAATCTATTGGCAGATGATTCAGCAGTTGTTTGAGGTGGCCAGGCGCCGGGCCGGTTTTGAAAGTGATCGGGAGGGCGCGATTCCCGATACCTTCAGGCGACCTGGCGGGGCGCAGACCACCTTGTTTGACCAAGAGGAGGAAGGATGAGGCACAATCCTGGGTTTCTAAAGTTAGTGGACCAGGCCAGGGCGCGCGTCAAGGAATGTACGGTGGCGGATGTACAGAGCCGCTTGGCTCGCGGCGAGCAGTTTCACTTCGTCGACGTACGGGAAGATCATGAGTTTGCCAAGGATCATGCGAAGGGCGCACGTCATCTCGGTAAGGGGATCATCGAACGGGATATCGAAACGATGATTCCTGATAAACAGACGCCGATTGTCTTGTATTGCGGAGGCGGCTTTCGGTCGGTGCTGGCGGCGGATGCGCTGCAACAGATGGGTTATACGAACGTGGTCTCGATGGATGGGGGAATCAAAGCCTGGAAAGCAGCCGGCTGCCCACTTGAAGTAGGACAGCCGGCCTAGTCAGAGAACGCTACTTGTTCACGCGGTCGAATTCTTTAATGACCTGGTCGGTAAGATCAACCGTGTCCTTGCTGTAGATCACGATTTTTACGGTCTGTTCGCTCCCGCGGTCGACCACTATCGAGAAGCCTCCCTTCTCGGCCACAGTTTGTGTGGCTGAGCCGATGCGCTTCATGTAATCGTCGACGAGTTCTTTCTGCTTGCCCTGAAGTTCCTGATTAAATTCCTGCGCGCGTTTTTGGTAGTCCTGGATTCTTGTCCGGAACTGCGCTTCCTTGTCCTTCTTCTCAGCTTCGCCCAACTTGGCGACCTGCTCTTTGAGCTGTTTTTCATAATTCCGCAGTTCTTCTTCGTCACGGGAGAGCAGTTTCTGTCTCGTGGTGACGTATTCCTTGAGTCCATCGAGGGCTTTCTTGCCGGCTTTCGACTTCTCCAAGACCATCTGCGGGTCGACAACTCCCATCTTAAAGGCGTCAGCAGCCTGCACGGCTGTCGAGAGCGGGCCCAGCAGCAGAGAGAAGAGGGCGGTAGCAATAAGCGTCTGTACGACGGGGATGCGCATATGAACACTCCTTAGGCTAAGCATGAAACGGATGTGTGGGTAAGCGTTTGTCAGAATAACGAGGCGCTGCGGGCCTGTCAAGGCAGCGCGAGGGGACTAGACGAAGTAACGACTGGTATCGAATTGGTGCTCCGTGTTGTCGATGAGTCGCACGATGCTGTGACGATAGTCGCCGGATGCATCTTTGCCGGTGAGGTCCAGTTCCGGGCCGCTATCCATCAGGTTCCCTTCGGGATCGGCAATCACTTTCACCAGGGGCCGTTCGGCATCGGCTCGCTCGACCGCGGGTTTGAGGACGACGGCCAGCTCGTCGGTATCCAGCATGACGAGGCTTCCGATGGGCACAATGCCGACGCAGTTGACGAACAGCTTCAAGAGGGTCGCGTCAAAACTTTTCCCGGACTTGCCGAACATGATGTTCAGCACTTTGGAGGGTGACATCGGTTCGCGCCGATAGACGCGTGAGGAGGTCATCGCATCGTAGCAGTCGGCAATCATCAGGATGCGACCGGTGAGCGACAGCTTCCAGGGCGTCTTCAACTTGGGATAGCCGGAGTAATCGAGATTCATGTGATGTTCGAATGAGGCGGCGGCCATGCGGGCCGGGAGATTGGTGATCCCGCGCAACTCCGCGAGACTCAGCACGCCTTCAGTCGGATGATTCCGCATCGCGACCCATTCTTCGTCGGAAAACTCGCCGGGCTTATTCAGAACTTCAAGGGGGATCGTCGATTTGCCCATGTCGTGAAACAGCGCGGCCAATCCGAGATCTGCCAGCGCGACCTTGGGATAGCCGGTACGGTTGGCCAAGGCAATGGAGAGCAAGGAGACGTTGACCGAGTGATTGTGGGTGTATTGGTCGTGGCATCGCAGGGTGGTCAATCCCAAGAGGGTCGCCTCGTCCTGCATCATCAAATCGACGATGTTCTGAATGGCTCGCTTGGCCTGCTTGAAATTGACCGTGCCGCCATCTCGCACAGATTTCTCGAGTCCCCCGACGGCACTGGCGGCTTTACCATAGGCATTCTTGGACTGGATCTTATGTTGGACTTTCGGGTCTGTCGGTGCGTCGCCCGCTTTTCCTGAATCGGGTCCGGTATTCTGATCTTCTTTGATCGCAAGTTCGCGGGGATTCTCCAAGTCGATGCCGTTGACTTCGCGCGCGGTCATCTCTTGCCTGAAATCGTCCACGGACTTTGCGGTGGGATCCAGGCTGACGAAGAGGTAGGCGAACTCACGGAGGTCTTTCGAGGTGACCGCAGAGGCAAACGTGAGCCCTCCGATCTTCCATTTATTGAGCGAGTCGATGATGCTGCCGATGACAGCTATCTGTTGGGCGTTGACCTTCAGGTGACTTTCGCCGAGGAACAGAAAATCGTTTTGCAGTCGTAAGGTGACTGGCTGATCGTGGGCCAGCGTTTGAATCAGCGTCAGCATTGTCTCAACCGGCTTGTCCAGCGCGGCATTCGTCCGGCCATGAATCTTCGAGGTCTTGATGAGGGTGTTGAGCTGGGTAATCAGCTGGAAGCCCAGCATGACGAGTTGCTGATCGAGAATGTCGCCGGCCTCGGATCCGTGGCCGATTTTTTGCGACAGTGATTTCTCATGGGTCAGCAGCGGCTGCGCCGAATCGTCTTTGACCGCGGGTTGAACGAGCTTGAAGTCACTCACGGGGCGTCCTCATGTAGCGTGGGTTGAGGCGTGCTTGCCTTGGACTGCTTGTGCAGTTGTGTGAGGGCCATCGTGCAGGCCTGGCGGACCGCGGCGCTTCCCTTTTTCTTCCCCAGCTCTAAGGTCGCGATCGCGGCAGGGGTGGCCAGCTTCCCAAGTGCTTCTGCCGCCAGCACGGCACACTCTTCCTTTTTCTTCCGATTGGTCCAGGCCCATTCCGTGAAGAGTCCCTGCCAGTAGGGAATGGCGTCATCTCCGCAGGTGGCGCGGATCGCTTGATACAGTCCGCGCTTCTCGCTCAACGGGCGTTCCAGAAAGGTGTCGTCTGAGAGGATCGGGGTCCACTGAGGAAACGGAGCGGTGTATTGTCCGGTGGCCAATAGCTTCAGTGCGGCAATACGGACGGAGTCATCAGTGTCGGAGAGGCAGAGGATGAGCCGGGCGCCATTGCCGTTGGGTTTAAGGTGGCCGAGTACCCGGATCGCTTCTTTGCGGACCTGCGCATCGGGATACCGCACGAGTTTTTCAACGGCTTCGGCGAATGTCGGATTATTCCACTTGGCGACAATTGTGAGGAGGTTTCTGACGTAGACCGGTCGTCGGTCGGTAAGGCCGCGGAGTAACGGGTCGGAGTGGTCTTTGGCCAAGGTGTGGAGCGTTTCGGAGACAATTGCCTGATGGGTTGAGTGCTCCAGGTTGGCCAAGAGCGAGCAGAGAAGGGAGACCGCCTCTGTGCCCATCATCAGGAGGACCGTAGAAAGTCCTTCGGTGTTCGCATTCGGAGTCCGGTTCAAATAGGACTCAATGGACTTGATGTGCTCCGGTTTGCCCAGTCCGGACAAGAGTGTGGCAATGTGGTGCTTATGCGCTTCTGGGATATCCGGACGAACGGCGTCGGTTTCGTGAAGGATGCTCAGAACGGTTTCAAGGACGGCCCACTTCCCACTCTGAACCAGTGCCGTGATCACGTGCCCCCAGAGGGAGCAGAGTTTTGTGAGCAAGGCCGGCGATTGCTCCGATGCGAGAATCGCGGTGAGCACGTCGAGGATATACGTCGTACTGTCTTGCTGGTTCTCCTGTTCGATCTCTTTGGCCAGCGCGGCGAGTTCGTCCTCCGTGACCTCGTAGCCCACCAAGCCAGACTGGAATCGCGCTTTTTGCTGGGCAGCACTCTGGGTCTCGCTGCTCCCGGATTGCGCGTCTTTCTTCTTGCGTTCTTGATCGAGCAGTTCCCGAAGGGTTGAGTCTGATGTCGTGAGAGGATCCAGCTTCAGGAAAGCCTCCGATCCTCCGGACGCTTTCGCAATTTCTTCCGCCGTGACCAGTGTCAGCGCCGCTATGTTCTTTTGCCAGAGGCGGGTGACGATATCGTCATCGTTCTCTTTGTCCTGGCTCGCCCAGAGGGCATCGAGAAAGAAGGACAGGTCTTCCTGCGTCAATCCTTGATGGAGCACGAGTTCGCGGATACCGTCGGCGTAGAGTTTGAAAGCGAGGTTCTCGCTCCCGCCTTCTTTTTCGGCCTGGTAGACGACTTCGTCCTTGCAGAGTAACTCCGCTCGTGTGACGAGAAACGTCAGCTTTGCATAGGTGGCGAGATGACTGGACAGCTCTTCGAAGAGCTGTTGGGAGAATTTCAACGCCACCGGATTGGTGGCTCCATAGGTGCGATTGGATTTGGCGGTCTTATCGAGAAGCTTCAGGACGCGCTTGACCGAGGCGACCTCAGGATCTTCGGTTCCCTTAGCCGCGACCGCGGCTGCCATCATCTCTTGCGCGACCTTGAGATCAGACATAGTGATACACCTATCGGGAGGTCGAAAATTCGTCAAGAAAATCAGTATTCTTGACTAGCTGAACTCACGAAGGATGGTGCGAGTGCCATGGCTTGTCAGGCATGCAGGCGGTCAGTACAATCGCTGCACCATGAGGAGTTCACTGCAGCCCATTCGTATCGTCTGTTTCGGCGATAGCCTCACCGCCGGATTTCAATCGCCCACCAGAGAACATCCCCAAGGAGGCGCCACGCCGTATGGCGAATCGCTACAAGAGAGAATCGGATCGGCCGGGCAGGTTTCCATCAGCGGGATTTGTGGGGAACTCACCGGGGAAATGGTCATGCGATTCCGAAAGGATGTCCTGGCGCATAAGCCCCACTACGCCGTGATCCTGGGAGGAACGAACGACTTGGGGTGGAACGGACCGACTCATGAAATTATGCGTAATCTGGTGAAGATGTATGAGCAAACTTTGGCTGCCGGAGGAGTGCCGGTGCCGGTGACGGTGCCGTCTTTGCGGGTGGAGGACGCGGGCAACAGTCGGGAGGGGATGGAGTGGGTGGCCGGGCATTTGGAGCGGCGGTATGAGCTGAACGGGCTGATTCTCGACTATGTTCGAACGAAAAATCTCACCGCCGTCGATCTCTTTGCAGCCACCGCCGAACCCGAGACCAACCTCTTGGCCCGTGAGTATTCCAACGATGGATTGCACCTCACCACCGCCGGCTATCGCCTCTTTGCCGACCTGGTCTATCGGCAGGTCTTACAATCGGTTTTCTCAAAGCCCTCATAGATCCAATGTCCTCACGCCTCCAACCGGTGACCGACGCAGATTTCGACCGGGCGGTCGAACACGTTACCGTTCCGGTCCTCGTGGAGTTCTGGAAGCCCGGTTGCGGCCATTGCAACGCTTTGATGAAAGAACTGGAACAGTTACAGAACGAACTCGGGAAAAAGGTGCTGGTCTTGACCATGAACGTCGACGAGAATTTTCAGATTCCGGCTGAGCTGGAAGTGTCCTCACTCCCGGCCCTCGCGCTCTATCGTGGCGGATCGTTCGAGCGATTTATTGGCGGATTGGGGAAGAAGGAAGAAATCCTGAGACAGCTTCAGATTGGTTGAGAAGGGTCTACAGCGTCCGCCAGGAGCGGCCGTCGTTTTGAATGAGGCGGTCCGCTTCGACTGGTCCCCAGGTGCCGGCTTGGTATTCGGGGAGCCAGCGTTGACCGGACTGTTGCCACCCTTCGAGGATCTGGGTGATCCAGGCCCAGGAGGCTTCCACGGCGTCGCGGCGCATGAAGCGTGAGGCATCGCCTGCCATCACGTCCAAGAGCAATCGCTCGTAGGCTTCCGGCGACGGTCTACCGAACACTTCAGA
>CAYHNM010000032.1:0-3160 GCA_964357985.1 uncultured Nitrospira sp.
TTGTGCAATCTCGGCTGTGCGCGCTGATTGTGGCGACGCTGCTGCTGACAGCGTGCAGTCATCCGCAAGCCTCACACCTTATTGCGAGCTCATCGCTTGCCGGATCGGTCACTCGCGATTCAGGCGATCGCCGTGTGCTCGCCGGAGATTGGGACTATGAAGAGCTGGCGGTGGTGTTGCTCACTCTCGATGAAACAGGCAACGGGACATATGGGTGGAAGAAAGGGTACCTTCAGACGGTGGCTTTTGAAGGGTTACATTGGGAGGGCACCTGGCTACAGGAAGAGAATGATCGAGAAGGTAACTTTGTCGTGGAATTGAGTCCGGATCTTTCCGAAGGCGATGGCCGCTGGTGGTACACACGCATCGGCGATGATCGAGCCCCGACGGCGAAAGGGGGGACCTTCCACCTCTCACGGAGGACTTCCAGTTTAGCTGCCAGCGATACGCCCCCCGCTCCTTAATCTCTCGGGTTAATCGATTCAAACAGTGCCGAATAGTCCGCATCCCGGTATCCCTCCTGGATGGCTTGCTCGAGGAGCGCGCGCACGCCTGCCAGGCCGGCCACGTTCAGTCCCTGATGCCGCGCTTCATCGGCAAATAAGTTCACGTCTTTGAGCAGATGGCCGGTTGGAAAGTTCGGCTTGTCGTACTGGCGTGTCAGCAGTCTGGGAAGCTTTTTCTCGAAGGTCGGCGCAAACAGCGCGCTTGATTTGAGAATGGCCATGAACTGGTTGACGGAGATACCGGCTCGTTGGATAAGCCCCAGACTCAGAGCGAAAGCGGACAGTTCTGCGGCAATCAAATGGTTGAGTGCGAGTTTGAGGGCTGCGGCCTGTCCGACAGGCCCGATGAGGGATGAAGCCGGGGTTAAGGACGAGAACACCGGCTCCCAGCGACGGAGCTGGTTAGCTGTGCCCCCGCCCATAATGATCAACGTGCCGGCCTTGGCTTCGGCGAGGCTGCCCAGCACAGGCGCTTCGAAATAGTCTCCTCCGCCATCGGACACCGAGCGTTGGAATGCACGGCTTTCATCCGGGCTGATGGTACCCATTTGAATAATGGTTCGACCGCGGAAATCCACCGGCGAGACGGGCGGGAACAGAACAGTGTGAATGGCGCCCGCATCGGTCAAGAAGAGCAGCGTACAGTCCGTGGATGCCACCGCCTCAGCAGCTGTCGCGGCCACCGTGATGCCGTGCGCGCGGAGGGGATCGGTCTTGGAAACCGTGCGGTTATAGACCGTGACGGCATGCCCCGAGTCGTGGAGCCGCTCCGCAACGGCTCGTCCGAGTAAGCCAATCCCTAAAACTGCTACGCGCATGAGGCCGTGGTCTTTCCTGCGTCAGTGGGCTGATCTCGGGAGTTGTCGTACCTGTGCTGTGAGGTGATCGGGAAATCCCTGCACTGTTGCGATGAATCCCCCGAAGCGGGGGAGCGGTTGATTGTATCGGAGTGGCTGTCCCGCGCCGTCTTGCGCTGATCCGCCGGCTTCTTCGAGCAAGAGCGTTCCCGCTGCCACATCCCACTCATTTTCCGGCTCGAAGGTGATGACGCCGTGAATCGTCCCACGGGCCGCCAGCGCCAACGCCCAGGCGATGGAGCGCATCGGGCGACTGGTCATATGCGGCTCGATCGACTTGAAGCGTCCGACATGAAGTTCCCACGGACTGAGCGCGATCGTTGGCAGTTGGTCGGCCCCCGAGCTTTGGCGGGGCGCCGGCGCGCCATTCAGATGGAGGCCCTGGCCGCGGATCGCGGTATAGAGCTCGTTGGTCGACGGATTAAAGATCGCCGCCAGCATCGGCTGCGTGCCTTCAAGCAGCGCGACGGAGATGCAATATTCCGGTTCGTGCCGGATGAAGGCTTTGGTCCCGTCGATGGGATCGATGACCCAGACGCGCGCTTTGGTCAGCCGGGCATCGGTATCAGGGGTTTCTTCAGACAGCCATCCGTCATTCGGGAACTGTCCGAGCAGACGATCCATGAGGATGTCATTGACGGCATGGTCGGCCGATGTGACGGGAGAATGATCCGGCTTGGTGTAGGTCTGAAATCCATCCGTGGCCAGCCGCAAGGCTTCGGCGCCGGCTTCGCGTATCGCGGTGGTGAGGACACGATATTCCTGTTCCCAAGTCATAGTGCAGAGTAGCAAGGTCGCGCTGCGATTGGAAGCCGGCTCTTTCGATCGCTTGACCTCCCGAGAGAATCTGCGTACAAGCAGAGCACTTATGAAACTTGTCCAAAAGCGCTCGAAGAAAACCGGGTTGCCGCCGGGGACGCTGGTCCACATCGGTGAGAAAAAAGCCGAGACTGTGACCATGACGGTCTTCGATTATGCCGGGGCGCGCTGCGATGAGCGGACTGTGACCAATCCGGAAGAGTTGCAGCCTCCCGCCGATGAGTCCGTCACCTGGGTTGATATCGGCGGGGTTCACAAGCTCGACCTGCTCGAAGCCTTCGGAAAACAATTCTCGCTCCATCCCCTGTTGCTTGAAGATATTGCCAACACCGATCAACGTCCGAAGCTTGATGACTATGAGTCCTACCTGTTTTTGGTCATGAAGGTATTGTCCGTCACGGAGACGCACGATTTGCTGGTCGAGCAGGTCAGTTTCGTCATCGGCCGGAATTTCGTCTTGTCATTTCAGGAGAACGGAACCGACGTCTTCAAGCCGGTACGGGAACGATTGCGGGGCGGCAAAGGCCGCATGCGGCAGAGCGGCGCCGACTATATGCTGTACGCCCTGGTGGATGCGATCGTCGACCAATACTTTCTGGTCCTGGAATCGCTGGGCGAGAAGATTGAGCTGCTGCAAGAGAAAGTGGTGGCTGATCCGAAGCCGGACACGCTGAGGGAAGTT
Source organism: uncultured Nitrospira sp. (assembly GCA_964357985.1). Taxonomy (GTDB): domain Bacteria; phylum Nitrospirota; class Nitrospiria; order Nitrospirales; family Nitrospiraceae; genus Nitrospira_D. The sequence continues at coordinate 2,865 of CAYHNM010000032.1, forward strand.
CACGCCCTCAAGCGGCAGCTGCTTTTTCTTCGTCGGGCCGTGTGGCCGCTTCGGGAAGCGACGAATGGCCTCTCCCGTTCCGATTGCCCCTTCCTGCATGAACCGACCAAAGTCTTCTTCAGGGATGTGTACGATCATGTCGTGCAGATCGTCGATACCATCGAGACGCTACGTGAAATGGTGTCGGCCAGTCTCGATATTTACTTATCCAGCGTCAGCTACCGCCTCAATACGGTGATGCGCGTCTTGACGGTCATCACGACGATTTTCATGCCGTTGAGCTTTATCGCGAGCAT
>CAYHNM010000032.1:3260-9394 GCA_964357985.1 uncultured Nitrospira sp.
TGCATCATCGCCAGGACCTCGTCGGCTGTGAGGACCACAGGCAGGATGCCGTTTTGAAAACAATTATTGTAGAAAATGTCGGCAAAGCTCGGGGCGATCACGCAGCGGAATCCCTGATCGAGCAGAGCCCAGGGGGCATGTTCACGGGACGAGCCGCAGCCGAAGTTGTCGCGGGTCAGTAGAATCGTGGCATCTTGGTAGCGGGCTTGATTCAGGAAGAACTGGGGATCCGGCGACCCGTCTTTCTGTTTCTTCCAGTCGAAGAACAATCCCTCGCGCAGTCCCGTGCGCTTGATCGTCTTCAAGTACTGCTTCGGAATGATCTGGTCCGTATCGACGTTGACCCGGTCCAAGGGGGCGACTAAGCCGGTGAGTGTGGTAAAGGCTTGCATGGCGTCCTCTAACTCCAATGACGAATATCGATAAAGTGTCCCTCAACGGCGGCCGCGACGGCCATGGCCGGGGATACCAGGTGCGTGCGTCCGCCCGCTCCCTGTCGCCCTTCGAAATTGCGATTGCTGGTCGAGGCGCAGCGCTCGCCCGGTTTCAGCACATCGGCGTTCATCGCGAGGCACATACTGCAGCCGGCCTCCCGCCATTCAAACCCGGCTTCGCGGAAAATCTTGTCGAGGCCTTCCTGTTCGGCCTGTTGTTTGACGAGACCGGAGCCAGGGACCACCATCGCATGCACGGTTTTGGCGACGTGTTTGCCTTTGGCCAGCGACGCGGCGAGACGCAAGTCTTCAATGCGTGAATTCGTGCAGGACCCGATAAAGACCTTGTCGATCCTGATGTCCGCGATCGGCATGTTGGCGGCAAGCCCCATGTATTCCAGCGCGCGCTCGGTAGCCTTGCGGGTATTGTCGTCGGTCATCGTGGCCGGGTCCGGAACCCGCTGATCCACTCCGAGCACCATACCGGGACTGGTTCCCCAGCTGACTTGCGGGGCGATATCCTCGGCACGCATAACCAGCGTGGCGTCGTACGTGGCATCGGGATCTGTCTTCAATTGTTCCCATGCCCGCACGGCCTGCTCGAACAGCGCGCCCTTCGGGGCCAAGGGGCGTCCCTTAATATAGGCGGTGGTCTTTTCATCCGGAGCGACCATGCCGGCGCGGGCGCCGCCCTCGATCGACATGTTGCACAGGGTCATACGGCCTTCCATGCTTAAGGCGCGAATGGCCGATCCCGTATATTCGATGACATATCCGGTCCCACCGGCCGTGCCGATCTTGCCGATGATGGCGAGAATGATGTCTTTGGCGGAGCAGCGGTCTGAGAGGACGCCGTCGACGCGGATCTCCATCGTCTTGGGCCGCTTCTGGACCAGGCATTGCGTCGCCAGCACGTGCTCGACTTCGCTGGTGCCGATGCCGAAGGCCAGTGCGCCGAACGCGCCGTGTGTGGAGGTGTGAGAATCGCCGCAGACGATCGTCGTGCCGGGGAGCGTAAATCCTTGTTCCGGGCCGATGACGTGGACGACGCCCTGGCGGATGTCGTTCATGCCGAACAGTGTAATACTGAAATCCCGGCAGTTGTCTTCCAGTGTCTGGATTTGTTTGGCGCTGATGGCATCGGCAATACCGAGACGGCGGTCCGTCGTCGGGACATTGTGGTCCGGGACCGCGAGCGTCGCGGCCGGACGGCGCGGACGGCGCCCGGCCAGTTTTAACCCTTCAAAGGCCTGCGGCGAGGTGACCTCATGGACCAGCTGCCGGTCGATATACAAGAGTGTCGTCCCGTCCGGTTCCTCCCGTACGAGATGCGTGTCCCAAATTTTGTCGAATAATGTCTTGCCTGCCATGACGTGCTCCTCACGAACCGGTACCAGTGGAGTGTAAGGGAGTGACATTATACATAGGGCTCAGGCGGCATGCCAGGGAGGGGCTGTATGATATGGGGAGACTTCAGAATTTTCCCGGACTGCCGATAGGGAATATAATGGACGATCACACACTCAATCCTGATCATCTTTCTATCCCCCGCTGGACCATTGCCCGGGATACCCGCTCGCTGGGCTGTGTGTTCTGCCACTCCATCATTGTTCGTATAACGACTGACACCCGACAGGTGGCGTTCTGTAGCTGTCGGCTCGTCGAATACCGTCTGCTCCCTAAACCGACCTCCCGCAAGGCCAATACCGCCAAGCCCTGATTCCCTCGCTTGTCTTGCCCTTTCAGACGTGATAGCAGCATGGCATGTCGACCGATGCTGTACCCCACCGCTGTATGGCCACGTGGTCACAGCTTCTTCTGGATAGCTTTCGGCGCTGGACCGGGCGGGACTTGCTGATCCGAACTGGCACCCCGGAAGTACAGGCGGAAGCTCTCTTTGCCGCGCCCTTCGTGGTGGTGTCGCACGGCACAGAGGCCGATCCTCTCTTGAATTATGGCAACCAGCGGGCACTCGACCTGTGGGAGTTGTCGTGGGCACAATTGACGAGCACGCCGTCTCGCCTCACCGCGGAGCCCATGAACCGGGATGAGCGCGCCCGTATGTTGGCGGTGGCTGAGAAGCAGGGATATTATTCCGGCTATCGGGGAATCAGAATCTCTTCCACGGGTAAGCAGTTTCTGGTCGAAGGTGCCACCGTGTGGAATGTCGTCGATGGCCAGGGTATTCGAGTGGGCCAGGCCGCCACATTCGCCCGCTGGACGCCGTTCGGGTGATGTCTTTCAGAAGGGAAAGTAAATCTCGAATCCTCCATAGGCGCCGCTGTGGAAGGAACTGCTGTTTTGATACCCGCCTTTGGCGAGCAGAAAAACTTTCCCGACCGGCACTTCGACGAGCGGACCGGTCTGCACCGCCTTGAACTCGGCATTGCCCATCGCGGGGACATCCCATCCCACGAAGGTTTTGCAGCAGCCTGTATTCGGCGCATACGCCAGAAGTTTGCCTCTCAGCCGGCTCCAGAAAAAATTGTCGAGGTCGGCGTAGGACGCGATGGCGTGGAAGCTGCCATTCTCATGCCAGTACAATGCTTCGAGTTGTCCGTACGCGCCGATTTGATGATCAATTGAAGCGCTGGCGTTGAACCGTTGCTCCTCGATGCGGCGCAACTGCGGTCCGGCGAGGGCCGAGAGGGTCCAGCTCCCGATGTTCTGGCTGATTCCAAGCGAAGGCGCCACGAACTGCACATTGGCATCCAGGAGCTGTCCGTTGCTCTTGAAGCTGTATCCCAGCCCGGCAGTCATGACTTGGACAAACAGATTGGTGCCTTCGGACATTGAGAGGAGAGGCGTGCGCACCCCGAGGTAGCCCATATATTGATTCTTGTTATCGATCTGAAACCCTGTGAACACATCTCCCGCCTGGCTCGTGGCCGGCCCGGTAATCAGGATAAGTGCGGCCAATAGAAATAGTGTCGATCTCGTCATGGATCCTCTCCTTAATGTGACTACGGCACGGCAAACAGTGTGTAGCGCAAATTCTGCGTGAACCGGCGCGCTGAGGATGGTTCCTCAGACAGAGGTTTGCGCTCCTTTCGGACGACTATGGCGCCACTCGCGTTCATGCCACTCACGCCAGCGCAGTTCGCCGCTCTCAATGCTGTCGATACGGAACCGCACCACCGTGGCGGTCCGGCGTCGGACGATGGCCACCGGACTGACTTTTAGGGTAACCTGCGGCAACTCCAGCAGACTTCCTGCAAGAGAGCCCGCCGGGGTGCGCCGGAATACCGTACTGATTCCCGTAAAGGACATATCCGTCAGATGACCCGCGATGAGCCGGTTGCCGATAGTCAGGCGGCATGGGGTGTGGGTTTGAAGACGGAGCATGCGCCGCTGGTCCCAGGTGTATCGTCGCCAGGGAACGGCGAGGGCTTGCAGCAGGGACTGCAGGCTGCTTGCAATGCCAGGGTGAAACCGGTCGCTTTCCTGCCATGGAGCCGGGTCGCCGAACATTTTTTCGGTCAGGGCCCGTCTGATGAGCGGGGTCAAATTAGGAAAGAGGAGACCGACGTCAATCTGTCCAGACGGCAAGGGAGCTTGTCGCACGATCTGTCCGCTCAAGCGGAGCACGGCGCCTTGAGGGGTCGTCAGGAGCAGCGTCGCGGAGTTGTGCGTCGAATAGACTGGCCGTTCGAGCACAAGGGCTGCGCCGCGTTCGCTGATGTTCGTGACACGCGCCGGGACGGTGTCGCCATCGATCAGGATCTCGCCGGCATAGTCGCGGGTGAGCCGGAACATGTGCCGGCTCTGGTTCTGTTCGCTCGCCACGAAGAGGGCAATGGTCAATAAAAGAAGATTCACCGAGCCCCAGAACAGACTGACCGGCAGCCCTGGATCACCGTTTCCCTGCCGCCATTGCTGAATTCCCCATACGAGTCCGACGATCAACGAGGCGAAGGTTAGGAGCAATGGCCAGGCCAACGATAGTTCCGTGGAGGTGTTTTTCTGCACCCGTTGCCCTTTCGGAGTGACTTCAAACAGCCGCTCTTTGCGCGGCGTGGCCAGCGTCTTGAGCGCCACGGCGCTGAGCGAGAAACACATCGCGATTTCATAGATGTCCGACCAGAAGGGATTGCGCGATCCGCGGCTGACCGGGCGCATGACCAGGGTGGAAGCGATATAGAAGGAAACGAAATAGGCCGAAAGGGCCCATACATCGGCTTTCAGCGGCGGCGTGTGGAAGAGAAGGCTGGCCAACGGCGCGATGAGACAAATCAGCCGCGGTGTGCCGAAAAAGAAATAGAAGATGGATCCGAAATAATCGATCCGTTGAGCCAGCGAGAGACCGCGCTTGGTGAGGGGGTTATCATGCTGGAGCACCTGGATGCATCCCATGGCCCACCGTTTCCGCTGTTTGAGATAGCCTTCGAAGGTTTCGGGCATCAACCCGGCCGAGAGCACGCGGTTGAGGTAACAGGATTTATAGCCCTTCGCGTGCAGCTGCATGCTGGTATGGATGTCTTCCGTGATGGTGGCGGTTTGGAATCCGCCGATCTCTTCCAGCGGTTTTCGTCGGAAGAGTCCGCCGCTACCGGCGAAAAACGCACTGTTATGCGCGTCGCGTCCGACTTGCAGGGCTCGGAAAAAGAGAGCTTGCTCGTTCTTCACCCGGTTTCCGACGCGCAGGTTCCGCTGGAAGATGTCCGGGTTGTAAAAATGATGGGGAGTTTGAACGATCGCCACCTTCGGATCGGCGAAGAAGCCCACGGTGTCCTTCAAGAACGCGTGTGTCGGAACATGATCGACGTCAAAGACGGCAATAAGGTCGCCGTCGGTGAGCCCCAGGGCATGATTCAGATTCCCGGCCTTGGCGTGGCGAGGACGGTCGGGACGCCGGAGGTAGCCGCAGCCGAGCGATTCGGCCAGCGCCTTGACCTCTTGCCGGTGGCCGTCGTCTAAGACGCATACACGGAACCGGTCCTTCGGATATTCCTGCGACAGGCAGCCCGCCAATGTCTGGGACAGAATCTCCGGCGGCTCGTCCACCACGGTAACCATGATGTCCACGGTGGGAACGGTCGGATAGACGGTCAAAGGAACCGGCTGGCGCTCCAGCGGCGACCAGGATTGATAGGTAAAGAAGGCGAATTGGCAAAATCCGTAGAGTTCAGCCAGATAGACGGTCCACCCAATGGCCATGCCCGCCAAATCGCCGGTGGGGATGGTGTAGAGCAGGCGCCATACGAGGTAACGGAGATACAGGAACAGGCTGAGCCCCAGCGCCCAGCGCTGCCCGCGCGGGTGTTTCAGCAAGAGGCCGATTGCAAATAGCACTAGGCCGGACATCCCGAATGCCACCGGTGTGTTGAAGAACGAGTCCATCAGAATGCTCGTGATCCTCCTCTATCCTGCCGTGGAAGGGCGAATGATCGCCGTGGTACCGGTCATTCCCGTGATGGTCAGACTAACCCCGGACGGAGCGGAAGACTATCCTACGAAGGCAGGCGACCTTTCGAGGGGGTGGGGATATAACCGGTTGACCATACAGCTACATTTTGAACGTGCGCATTCGGATCGGTTCAGAAAGCGGGGGGGATTACGTCCAGAGTTCTATGGGGCCGTGGTTGGCCAGACCGCGGAGCAAGTCCTGCTTGGAGATAATGCCGATCGGTTGCCGATTAGCATCGAGGATCGGCAATGCCCCGACCCGTTCGTCCATCATGACCCGAGCGATTTCCCGAA
>CAYHNM010000033.1:0-9243 GCA_964357985.1 uncultured Nitrospira sp.
GTAGTACGCCAGGGGCTCGTCGGGATTGTTCTCGACGGCGCTCTCCATTACCTTGATCGCCAGATCGGACTTCTTGTGATTCAGCGCGATCTCCATCAACTTGAAGCTGGCTTCCAGATGCGTGGGCTCGAGTTCGAGTGTGCGCATGTAACACTGGATGCCCATATCGATCGTGTTGTAGTCGGACACCAGGGGATTATCCAGCTCCACATACACGCTGGCAAGATTGTACCAGGCGATCGGATCTTCCGGCGTCATCTCGACGAGGCGCTCGTAGTAATCCTTGGCTTCCATGAACTTCTTCTTGTCCGCATAGACCCGGCCCAAGTTGAACAGCGCCAGGATGTCATGCGGGAACACCTCGAGCGCATGCTTGAATTCGGCCTCGGCTTCGTCGGCCATGTTCTTTGTTGCGTAGATGGTCCCGAGATTCGAATAATACATGGCGAGCGAGCGATTCATCTCGGCGCGCAATCCCTCAGCCATTTCAATCGACTTCTTGACCTCGATCAAGGCATCGTCCATTCGCCCTTTGCTGAAATACAATTCGCCCAACCGGCAGCGGGCCTGGAAATCGTCCGGCTCCTCAGCCAGCAATTTCTCGATCGCAAGGATTTCCTCGTCGGGCGAGAGCGGCTGATCTCCGGGATCCAGCGCGGTCGCCGTCTGCGTGGGTTCATTGCTTGGGTTCGTTGTGTCCATACATGCCCCTGTGTTCAGTTGCGGTGATTATACCTGTTCGGTTGCCAGGGCATCCGAAGAGCCCATGAGCGTATTCGTGGCGGTCGACGGAGACTCCGAGACCGCCGGTCTGACCCGATCCATCGCGAGCAGCATCACTCCCAGAATCACCATCAGCGTGAGATTGGAAAAGAGCAACGCATACCCTGCGATAAACATCAGGCCAATCCCATACCCCGCCAGCCGTCCCATATTGAGCAGCTTGATGACGGTGTAAGACCAGCACAGCAGCCCCCCCATATAAATGGCAAAGGGCAGATAGAAGGTATAGCCCATGCCGAACTGGAAAATCCACCCGATCCCTTGGGAGGCTTGCCGGACCGCGGAAGCCAAGGCCGGATCATACAGGCCGAGCAGATAATCGGTAAAGATGAGGGTCGTGAAGATCGTCCCTGTCGTCGCCCAGAACCAGATCGCCCGATTGCGCTGAACGCGATTCTTGGTCTTGAGTGACAGACCCTGTCCATAGGCCACAAATGTCAGAAAGCTCGCCAATACCATCAACGCTTCGCCGATCCGATGGGCCTCATACACGAACGGCGGCGCGGCAACGGTGTTTACCACGCTGTAGGCGGTCGAAAGAATCTGGTAATAGAGCCAGCCGGAAATGCCGAAGTAAAACGTCACCCCGAGAATCCGATGGGACCGCTGCTGCTGCGTCGAGACATACTCAAACATGAACAACGTCAAGGCCAGAAAGGCCACGACGTTATAGACTAATGACCCGACCATCCCGGAAGGCACCACCAAAAAGGCCGCGGTTAAGAGCAGCAGCAAGACAACGCAGCTCATCGCCACTTTGGTCATCCGGCTCACCTCCTGGCCGGCGCTTCGATGGACCATCGTCACACCCAGCGCGAGGAACAAGAGAATGGCCACGATGTTCAGGAGCCAGGTCCCGATCTCCGTGAGCGTGGTAAACGTGGGGGTAATCCACGGATGCGCCACAGCCATCTTGCTCAGATGCATCCCCAATCTCGAGACCAGGCGATAGAGCACCAGCTCAAGAAATGAGGTAAGCAGTACGAGCTTGATCGTATATTCGAACATCGGGCCGTAATCGCTGATCCGGCCTGAAATCCGATCACTCATCGTTACGCTCTTCATGCCCCTCGTACACTCCAACCAGCAAGGGTTTGATTATAGCTGTCACAAAAAAACAGGGTCAATGCCGGGTCTCGGCCACCGTCCGAGGAAACTAGGACGCGCTGATCGGCTGCGGCGCCTGGCCGGCATGCGCCTTTTCATGGGCAATATAGAGCAATCCATCCGCCATCGAGTAATTGAAGGGCAATTCGCAAACCACTTCACTGACCCGTTCATAGACGTGTTGGTAGAGCTTCTCCGACTCGTCCGGCGTCATCCCCTCCTGCACCTCGTAAAAGAATCCCAGACTCAGATCCTCTGCGGATGGCCGCATGATTCTGCGTATCCCGTATCCTCCCGGATCGCTCATGATCGGAGCTTCCTTTTCAAGATCGAAGAGGCAGGGCTGGCAGGAGAATCCAAACGACTCGTGCAGCTTCTTGTTCTCCACGATGAAGTTCATCGTTTCCAGCGCTTCTTCTTCCTTCTCCGTGGGGAATCCGACAATGATGTAGCAATGGACCGCGATTCCCAGGTCCACACAGTCGTCGGCAATCCGCCGGACCCACTCCTGCTTGATGCCCTTCTTCATGAAATCCATGATGCGCTGATTGAAGGACTCCAATCCGAACACGATCTTGAGACAGCCCGCATCACGCATGGACGTCAGGAGTTCACGGGAGAGGTTCTTTTCGAACCGCATTTCGCAGGTCCACTTGATGTCCAGCTTGTGCTCCGTCATCTGCTGACAGAGCCGCTTGGTGGGAGCCAGCGCAAAGCATTCGTCGGTAAAAAAGAAATTCTGCGCCCCATACCGCTGCTTGAGCCATTTCAGCTCTTCAATGGTCCGGCCTGGGTCTTTCTGCCTGAAATTCTGGTGATCAAGCGTGAGGGCGCAGAACGCGCAATCTTTGTAGTAGCACCCGCGCGAAAATTGGACCGGCAGGACCGGCTCCGGCGAGAGATACTTATCCAGCGGAAACCCGTCGTAGTTCGGCGCCGGCAACTGGTTCACATTTTCCGAGTAGAAGGGTTGATTGACCGTGATCTTCCCGTTCTGGCGATAGATCAGATTCGGCACCTTGCTGAAATCTTTTTTGCCGGCCATTTGATTGACCAGTTCCAGCAACGCCGTCTCACCCTCAAATACGACGATGTCATCGGTAATATCAAACAAACTCGGGCAGCGGCGAATATTATCGACCAGGCGGGTAAAGATACTTCCCCCGATCGTGATATGCAGATCGGGGGCCGCTTCCTTGATCAATCGGCACAGCGTCAAGCCCGGAATAATCTGCGAGGTCGCCGTAATCGACACCCCGATCAGATCCGGACGATCGTTCACGATGGACGGAATGAATTTGTCGCGGAACAGGCTGATATAGGGATTCTGTGCTTCATCTCGAATGACCTTCATGAGGTCTTTCGAGGAATAGATCGAATAATTGCTGAACTGATTGTCCACAACCGTCAATCGGGTCGGAAAATACACCGACGACACCAGTTCCAGCCATTTATCGATCATGAAGAGACTGCCGCGATAGGCATCGAGATCGTAAAACGCCTCGCTGCGCAACGTCTCTTTTGCCAGCTCCACACGATCGATCAAATAGGGAAACCGGTCGAGCGACTCCGCAATCTTAGCGGCATGCTCACGACTTCCAGGGCCACTCTCTCCGGTCGTACTTCTTTCCAACTCCCGCTGCTTCGCGAGCAATTGCTCATGCACCTCTGCCCCAAAGGAGCGGGTCAGCAGTTGGTCAAGCAACTCAATTCCGAGATCCCGCTGAGAGACGCTTTTCACGCCGCCCTGATGCAGGAATCCGGTGAGAGAGGGAAGACTGAGATACGGTTGAGAGGGATGCCAGGTAGGCGGAAACAACAACGATACTTTCATGGAAACCACTTTCTAATATCTTCGGAAAATCAGATAGTTTCGAATGATTTCACTCATCGTTTATACACTCCCGTCTTCTTCATTTGCAACCCTGCTGCATCGCACTTTGTGAGAGCGAGATGGCCTCCCAAGCCATGCAGTACCCGCGCAAAAAAGAAAAAGCCCCGGGTCACTTCGCTATTCACATAGCGCAGACCCGGGGCCATTTTCTCACTTCACCTCAACGCGTTCAGCGATGAGCGGTGGTCTCTCGCGAGACCGCTTCGCTCACGGAAGCTTGAGTGTGAACCAGGTGGAGAGCGCCTTCATACCGTTGCGCTCAATGTTGTTCCCATCCCACACTGCAAACGCGATGGGCACAGACATTCCCGCCTTGAACTGCGTATCGTTCGCATCGCTGGTCTCCAGGCTGCGCTTGATGACCACGCGCCAGGTCGGACCAGAGTAACCGCCACCCTTGACGGAGCCTGACGGCTCCCACACACCGTTCCCCAGCACATCCTGATGGGCCTGGGTGGTGAGGGTGCTGAATCCGTTGGCATTCAGGTCTTCAACCGAGCTCACGCGGAGCGTCGGGTCGGACATGATGTTACCGGACCAGATTCCTGAGTTGAATGGCCCAAGGCTCCGACCGATCCGATCAGGATAGGTCACGCCGCCGGCCGGCTCTTCGAAGTAGTAGTCCCAGAAAATGCCTGGGTACTGATCGTCCACGTCCCACATACCAGCGCTGTCCTTACCAAGGTCCTTCTGCCATTCCGCGTTCCACCGCCAGATGTTGGTGGTTCCGCCGGACTGACCCATACACTGGAAAGGTGGCGCACCGGATGTGGTGACCGGGAACATGATCGCAGCCTGGTCGCGGAAGTCCTGCGGACCGATGGCTGTGTCATTCTTCGTCTGAACGTTCCACTCCACGCGCAGGCCGAGCTCCTTACCGTTGCTCATGGCCTTCACGAACACCGACTTCACCGAGATGTTCGGGTGCATTGGGGTGGTAATCAGCTGACCGCTCAACGGAACGATTACACCAGGGACGCTCTCCCACACAGGGTTGGCGCCATCCATGGGAATCGGTCCCTTGACAGCCTTCGCCGGGATCGTCACCGGCTGGCTTACGGCCAAGGGCACTTGCCCGATCGTCAGCATGACGCCGACGACGAGGGCAGAGAGCAGAATGCTAAACACCAATTTCTTGTTGGTCGTCTGCACAACTCTCATAGCAGCTAATCCCTCCTCTCAAATTAATGATTAAATGACATCGCCCAAAATAACTGCCGTATAACTACCGTCGAGAAAACGAGAAATAATTGCTCGAAACCTACGCGGTTCCGACTGGTCCGCCCTCCTCCTTGTCCTTATCCTTGTCCTTCACATCCAGGAAGGACTGCGCGCCGACTTCATTCAACAATACGCTCAGCTCATTCCCCTGGTCCTGCGCACCGCACTCGTACGTCTGCCCCTCAGGAGAATTAAATGTCGCCGGACGATAATCTGTTTCCGTGTAAGGCTGCGGGGTGACTCCGAGGAACGCGGTCTCGAATTCAATCCAATCAGAGGTCATATCCGCAACGATCTTGAACAGACCGGAGTCCGACTTTTTGGTCAACATCCGGCAAAATAGAGGAACCCATCGCCCGATGTGATTCTTGACAAACTTCTTCTGCGCATCCACGACAATCTGCGTCTTGTCGGCACCGTCATGGCAGCGGGAGTAGGACTCCTTGTAGGCCAAGAAATGCATGAACTCGAACTCAACGCTCAGATGGTCGAGCCGCTCATGAATATCCTTCGACAGCTCGACACCAAACGCTTTATAGAAGCCGGCGATGTCGCCCATGGTATGGGATTGCGCAAACACGTGATCGTTACCGAACAACGTTTCGTACGGAGGGCAATCCAGCGTGATCACATTGCTAAACACGCGCCGATGCTCTGACTGCAGATCGCTTAACTGCCAGTTCACGCATTCTGACGCAACCAGCTTTTCGACATTATCCAACTGCTTTTTCAAGGCAGCCAGCTTCAGCTTCGCACGATCTCCGCCCTGATTAGCATCCAAGGCCGCCTGGAGGGCGTCCAAGGCCGCACGGCCGTCTTCCACGAACTCGCCGCACTGCAAGTAATCAAGAAACTCCTCGTCCTCCGGATACAACAGGCTCCAGGAAACAAGGAGATACATCTTGCTGCGATTGAGCGCTCGCTCGACTGCAGGGGAATCTTTGATCGTCGGGGTAGTAGAGATAACGGTAGCAGCGGTAGATGTTGCAGTCTGCACCGATTGTTTACTCGTCATGACAATTGTCTCCTGGATGTGGGACTCAACCCAGGCCTCACAACTCACATAACCTCTGAACCAGCACTACTTTGACCTATCACGGGCCTGCGTATGATAGGTAAAGGTCAAATGGATGTCAAGCAAGAACTCGGACCATAATTCATGGATTTCGGCTTGTTTAGTTTTTTAATTATTTTCTCTAGACATTTCAATTTCTCGCTTCAACACAGTTGATTTCAATTTCATCACACTCTCAGAACCCCGCCAATTGTCGCACAGGAGCCACACGGATCGCTACATGATCATTGACGGTATGACAGATATGTTCGCACATACCGCAACCCACACAACCCTCTGCGGATACCTCAAGCCGCATGGTCGAAAAATCCATCGATAAGGCATCCACGGGACACTTCGAGACGCAGGCATGACACCCCTGCCCGGCCGTACATAGGCGATGAGACACCACCGCCACGCCGAGCCGAACATCATGCATCCCGTCGACCGGGCGCAACGCCTCCGTCGCACAGGCAACAATACAGGGAAGATCGTCGCACAAGAGACAGGGCGACTGGTCGGCAAAAATCACCGGGGTACCGTCGCCGGCATGACACACAATCGCACCCGGATCGCAGGCCTTGATACAGTCGCCGCATTTTGTACAACGATCCAGAAACAATACTTCATCCACCGCCCCGGGCGGCCGAAGCCAATCCGTCCGGAACCGCGGGGCCGGCGCCTCAGGCGAGGCATCGGCTTGCTTTGAAAACTCCTGCGCCGCCTTGGCGACGGACATCACGGAGTCCTTCAAGAAGTCCCGCCGGCCATACGAAGGATTAGAAGCCATGGTGTTCGTTGATCCAGCAGATGATCAAAACGCCTGTTCAACGAGGCCGCAGCGAGTGAAAGGCCGACGCGTACTCCCTGCGGTACGTGGAGGCCTTGAACGATGCGAGAACGAAGTTGGCAGACGTTTTCACCATCTGCACCTACATGACGCCGTCGGCCCGCAGCTTATACACTTCCACGCACCGGTCGCAGCCGCCATACTCAATGTCCCACCCGGGATGGTTCTCGCGGATGAAGTCCAAGACATACGGTTCCAGCTTAGTACCCATATCTTCCACCCACGAATAGGTCGGGAAGCGGCAGAGCGGGCAGGGAAAGCCCGGCATCAGCATGACCTTATTTTCCGTCTCCGGAACCTCGCCCCCTTCCACATCGACCGCGCGATCCATCACGCGCAAGGTATCGGTCGACATTTCAATCAACTCGGAATGGGTGAAATACGAGATCTGCCAAAGACCTTCGAATACCGATTTCAACTGGGGCGGCGCGATCTTCCGATACCACGAGCGAAACTCTTTGAACCGATCCTCTTTGCTCAGCATCGGCTCCCGGCCCGCCGCACTCAACCGGCTATCGACGCTCACACTCCACAGCACGCGGTAGCGCTGCAGAATCAGCGTTTCTTCTCCGGAGTTCTGTCCGACCTTCGTATCAGGGTCATATCCGAAAACCGGATCGAGCATGTCAGAGATATGCATCAGCTCATGGCGGCAATAGCGAGTCAGGGCAGGATCATAAAACCGTCGCGGGATCAGCTTGATACCCACACCCTTCATGCCCTTGGCCTCAAAATCCTTGGCCAAATCCTGCTCGACCGATCCCCACTTGCGGAGAATGTCGACGCCTTCCTGATCTTCTTTCAAGACGCCCTTCACCAGCACAATCCCGACTTTATCCTTTAAGAGCGGATATTCGTTGAACGAATCCCGAATAATGTCGGAGAACCCCCAGGTACCGAACAAATACTGGTACAGCTTCTTAAATTCCCCTTCCCGATCCTCAAGCATAAACTTCTCATAGATCGGATCAGCATGCTCATGGAACTCCTTATAGTAGGTCGGATCGCCCTCGCGCTCCGTCTTTTCCACAAAGGAGTCGATCACCTCTTGCAGCAATGCGGGCTGAAATCTGATTTCCATTGGAAGCCTCGAAAGAATGGATGTGACGAGCACTCAGTGCGTTGACACCACCGGAATCGCCTACGCGGGAAGATGTAGCGCCCCGCGCCACCTTGACTTGAACGCCGAGCATCTCTTACGATCTCCCAGCGTTGACGACAGAAGTATACTGGCCCTAAAAGCCGATTTGCAATCAAGGGAGGTCCCTAGTCCTCCCGGTGAGTGGAGTACCCAATGCCTGAACACACGATGACGCCCCCCCTTCCCAGTGCCACCCCGGAAACGGCCGCTCCGCAGCCGCCTATCGACTTTCTTGAGTATTGGAAAACCGATTGCCGGGAGATCAAGACTTTTCGGGGGCACTCGCACGGCGTCTGGGCCGTCGCCTTCTCGCCTGACGGGCTGACCCTGGCCAGCGGCGGGGCCGAACGCCTGGTACGCATGTGGGATATTGAAACCGGCCGGCTCCTGCGCTCACTCCGCGGCCATACCAACGACATCCGCGCCATCGTCTTTACTCCGGACGGACTCACCCTCGCCACCGCGAGCGAAGACCGCACGATCCGCCTATGGAATCCGAAAACCGGCGAACCGACCAAACTCCTGTTTACCCGGTACGATCACAATGTGTGCAGTCTCTCCCTCTCGCCGGACGGCCTCATGCTCGCTCGCGGGAGCCACAATAAGGACATCAAGATCTGGGAAGTTACCACCGGCACCGAGTTGATGACCCTCCTGGGCAAAGACCAATACGATCACCACTGGTCCGTCTGCGTCGTCTTCTCCCCGGACGGCATCCACCTGGCCAGCGGCACGGATATCGGAAAAATTAAGTTATGGGAAGTGCTCCCGAGCGGCGAGGAGAAAGTTTTGCACGACGGCCATTGGCAGCGCGATGCCGACGATTCCACCGAGACCCGCGGCTACTTCATCGAAGACGACGGCGGCTTCCAAAAACCGATGGACTACTGGATCGGGGCCATGATCTTCACGCCGGACGGCAAAACCCTCATCACCGGCAGCCGGGACAAAACCATCAAGTTTTTCGAAATGCCGAAGCTGATTGAAAAAAAGTGCCTGACCGGTCACACCGCCTGGGTGAGAACGCTGGCCGTGTCTCCGGACGGGAAAGTGCTCGCGAGCGCCGGAGACGACAACACCATCAAGTTCTGGGACATCGCCGCCGGACGGCACTTCAAGACCGTGAAAGGCCATACGGCCGGCATCCGCCACATCACGTTTTCGCCGGACGGCCGCCGGCTCGCCAGCGCCTC
>CAYHNM010000034.1:0-2711 GCA_964357985.1 uncultured Nitrospira sp.
GGGTGCGTCTGGTTGCTTGCGTCGCCGCCTGGCGAAGCAGATCCGCATTCCGGCTGTTGCTGCGAAACCAGACCGAGAAGAGGTCGCCGAGGATCGGCACCGCCCCGACTACCCCGTTGATCAGGAGGTTGAGACTCATCCGGGTGATAACGATGCGCGGCACTTCCAGGCGCGCCGCCATTCCCAGAATGACCGTCCCGATCAGATTCGCCAGCACGTCGCCGATGCCCGGAATCAGCCCGATCAACGGATCGAGCCCGAGATAGAGCGAGGTCCCAGGAATTCTGACCGTGGTATCCAACACCTTCGCCAATAATTCTGCTGCCTCGACGAGGGCCTGGCGACGGAGTTCTGTCTCGGATGAGTCCTGCGAGGGAAACGGCGAGGGATTAGCCACGGTGCTGTCTTACCGCGTGGTCCTTCAGCCAGCAGCGATCCATCACCACGGCGAGGCCGGCCTCTCGTGCGAGTTGCGCCGCGGCTTCATTGATGACACCTTCTTGCATCCAGATGGCTTTCGCGCCACGCGCGATCGCTTCTTCGACGATCGGTAAGACATCTTCGGACTTCCGAAAGATATCGACCAGATCGATAGGACCGGGCACAGCTGTGAGCGACGGATAGGCCTGCTCGCCGATGACGGTCTGTTCATTGGGATTCACCGGAATGACCCGGTAGCCTTGCGCCTTCATATAGGCTGCCACGTGATTGGACGCGCGAGCGGGATTAGACGACGCGCCGATCGCGGCAATCGTCCGGCAGTCCGCCAGAATCTGTCGAATCGTATCCGCCTCAGACTCGCTCATGGCCCCCACCCTACCATGAGCCACGGTCCACGGAAAACGGGTGGAGCCCCACGGCTTTATCCACCCTCCGTAGCAGCCTACTGCGGAGGACGGGCAGCCGTGGCTTCCTGCGTAGGCGGGTGAAAGGATCGGGCCCTTGACGACATATCAGGGATAGGCATATCACCTACGCCCTGAATCGCAACGATCCAGGGCGACACTCTTTACGATGGAGGCTCCAATGCGACGCGGCTGGTGTGCGACAATCTGTCCGGTCCTGCTCTCCTGTGCCGGTCTCTTCTCTCTCCTGGCTCCTCCGCCAAGCCCGGCCGCAGAGACAGCGGTTTCGCTGCCCTTGTCCAAGATCATCCTCTACTCCAGCGGAGTCGGCTACTTCCAGCATGACGGCACCGTGACCGACCGGACCCAGTGGGACCTGCGGCTCCAGACGAATCAGATCAACGACCTCTTGAAGAGCCTCGTGGTCCAGGATTTTGGCGGCGGGAAGATTTCCACGGTCACCTATGGGTCGCGCGATCCCCTCACGAAAACCCTCGACAGCTTCGGCATCAATTTGAACGGGAACCCGACCATGGGCCAGATCCTGACACAGGTCCGCGGCGAACGGGTCGAGGTCACGGCACACAATTCCTTGCTGGGCACCATCCTGGGTGTGGAAAAGAAAACGGAATCGCTGAGTGACGGCCAGACTCGTCGAACCATCGAGCAGGAATACCTCAACCTTCTGACCGACGACGGGTTTCGCTTGCTCCCCTTCGCGCAGATCCAGCGGGTCAAATTGTTAGATGCCGGCCGGCGGCGATGCGCAGATCCACGATCTGGCGCCGGGACAGGATCGGCTGATCTGCTATGCGCTCGACCTGAAAACGGAAGTCGAGACCAAGATTGAAGGCGGCACACAGGAACTCGCGACCGTCTCCCTCAAGAAGGGCACGATGCTGGTGTCCCGCCGTCTGGTTGAGGATCGAACCTACCTCGTCAGGAATCGCGATCAAAAGCCCAAGACCATCTTGATCGAGCAACCTTATAGAACCGATTGGAAACTGGTTGAGCCGAGGGACGCGGCGGAACGGACCAGGGATCTGTATCGCTTCAGCGTCGCGGTGGATGCCGGCAAAACCGCGACCCTACATGTAAAAGAAACGCTCCCGATCCAGGAATCGATTCTCTTGATGGAAAGCGGCCTCGGCCAGATCGCCTATTTCCAACAGGCAAAAGAGGTCAGTGCAAAAGTCAAAGAGGCCCTGCAACGGATTGTGCACCTGCGCAGCAAACTCGATGACACCCGCGCGCAACGCACCAGGCTCGAACAACGCATCGGCGAGATCACGGCTGAGCACGGACGCATTCGCGAAAACATGCAGCGGCTCCAGCAGAACTCGGACCTGTACAATCGCTATGTGAAGAAGTTAGATCAGCAGGAAACGGAACTGGAGAAACTCCGGAAAGAGATCGAGACGCTTAAAGCTACGGAGGAGGAACGACGGCAGGAACTGCAGAACTACGCCATGACGCTCGACATCGCGTAGGGTCAGTCATGTAAACTGAAGAACGCTTGAATCTGCTCGGTCGGCACACACCCGACCAGTAAGACGCCTCCCGGTGAAACCACCAAGGGAACTCCGGCCTGGTCGGTCCCGTGCCAGGCCGCTTCCCATTCCTGAAGCATTTTTCGGCTCTCATCGTCGGCCTCGCCTCCTCCGAGTCCTTCCGCCAACCGCGAGAGAGCCGCCGGATCTGAGATGTCCTCTCCATTACACCAGAATGCGCGATAGGTCCGTCTCACAAATTCCCTTCCATCAGCGGGACGTTCTCTCAAGAGCTGCGCTGCTCGTTCGATCGCCGGCCCAGTATTCGGTTTTCCGGACGGCAACGCGATCGAAAGCCCCGGCGCCAGCCGCTGCA
>CAYHNM010000034.1:2811-4712 GCA_964357985.1 uncultured Nitrospira sp.
GTATTCGGTTTTCCGGACGGCAACGCGATCGAAAGCCCCGGCGCCAGCCGCTGCACGACGGCCACTTCATGACGTAACTCCGCCCCTAACGAACCTGCCCACGCCTTCATGGGGCGCGACAGATGCGGCGCATGTTGCACACCCCGCCACTCACAGCGTTGGAGCAACTGCAGCTCATGCAGCCGCTCATGCAGCGCATAACAGAATGGACAATTGAAATCGCTATACAGCAGGTAGTCTGGCGCCACTGGTCAGCCCTCCGATTACGATGCGCGAAGGTACCCGATGAAGACACGATGCGTCCAGTGGCCTGAGAGGGATGAGTCTCTTGGGAAGAGAAGAAAGGTGCGAAACGCGTCCTAGTCTCGCCGAAGGATACGGTCGAGGGTCTCGCGCAGAGCCGGAAGCGTCACCGGCTTGGTGAGGACGGCATCCATTCCGGCATCCACGCAGACTCGTTCGTCCTCTGCGGAGGCGTGGCCGGTCAGTGCAATGACAGGAATGTGTCTATCATGCCCCATCTCCCGTTGCCGGATCGCCCGAGTGGCATCGTAGCCATCCATTTCAGGCATCTCACAGTCCATCAAGATCGCGTCGTAGGGAGTTCTCGACGCGGCTTCCACTGCTTCACGACCATTCCGGGCGATTTCTACCTCGAAGCCCAGTTTCTGGAGAAACTTGCACGCGACCACCTGGTTGATCTCGTTATCGTCGGCGACCAGGATGCGTTTCGGGCTACCGCACCTTGACTCCGGCTTGGACACTTCAGCGACCGCGGAGCCGACATGCTCGCGCTGAATCGTCGGCAACAGGAGTGTCGTGTAGGAAAACGTGGTTCCTGATCCGGCCCGGCTTTCGACAGCGATCTCCCCCCCCATCAGCTCGACAAGCTGGCGACAGATCATCAACCCGAGACCCGTTCCTCCGAAGTTCCTTGCGGTCGACGTCTCCGCCTGCGAGTACGCCTGAAACAATCTGGTCTGCTGTTCATCTGTCATGCCGATACCGGTATCCGAGATTCTCCACCCGAGCAGAATGCTATCCGGCAGATGGGCGGGTGCTTGCTGCAACGTGACAGAAACCGCCACGCTGCCCCTCTCTGTAAATTTGATCGCATTGCCGACGAGGTTAAAGAGTATCTGGCGCAGGCGCACCGGGTCCCCCCGGAGACTTTCCGGCACATCCGGCGCGATGTCTACGGTCAATGCCAGCGCCTTCTTCTTCGCCAGTTCGGAAACGAGGGTCATGACATCATCGATCAGCGGGCGAAGATGTACGTCCGCTGTCTCCAGGGACATCTTGCCTGCTTCGATCTTTGAGAAATCCAGAATGTCATTCACCAGAGCCAAGAGCGCTTCTGCAGACCGATGCATGGTTTGAAGTAATTGTCGTTGCGCATCGGTCAGGGTCGTGTCCTGCAACAACTGCGTGCACCCCAACACCCCGTTCATCGGCGTCCGGAGTTCGTGACTCATGGTGGCCAGGAAAATCCCCTTGGCACGGGCAGACTCTTCAGCCACTTCTTTCGCTCGACGCAACGCCACGTCGGCCGTGACATCAAGCCCATAGGCTCGAATCTGATCGAGGTCGCCCAAGGGGAAAAACGACCAGGCAAGAATTCGATCAGCGATCGCATGCTCAATGCGACAGGTCGCAGAGCGGGTGCGCAGGCAATCCTTAAGAATCATCTCAAGATTGGGAGGGAGCATCGCCTCGATCCCCCCCTCAAGCGCGCCGCATGCGGTCAGGAGCTCCACCATCGCCGTGTTGGCATAGAGCATCCCGCCGGCACCATCGAATTCGACAATCGGATTCGGTGAATCCTCGGCCAATCGTGCCACTCGTTGCACATCTCGCTGCACTTCCATCTCAGAGGTCAAATCCCGCGTGACGATGACACC